>JASGCX010000064.1:13712-23573 GCA_030053925.1 Flavobacterium sp. | reverse complement strand
CAAAAAAGTTTTTTCAAGGTTTTCCACTTGGGCAAAGCGTTCAAAAAAGTTTTTTGAACTTTTTCTGTTTTTTAGCATCTTTTAAAAACAATAATTTGCACCTGATTTTGTTGGTATGCTTGCTGCACATTACCTACCCTACATACCAACAAGGGCGAAAGAGCGATAGTTACTTTCTTCACACATGAATACCATACGTTGGATAGCCATGATAAAAGAATCTTTTATCTTCTATTTGTTATGCATTACTTTAGCTAAAAAATTTAACTTTTATGAGTATCATACAACTTAACCAAGTAAAAAAACAGTACAATGGTACTTATGTTTTAAAAGGCATTGACTTAAGTTTTTCTGCTAGTGAAATTATTGGATACATTGGGCCTAATGGTGCTGGCAAAAGCACTACCATAAAAATTCTTACAGGAATTATTAATGAGTTTGAAGGAGAAGTAATGGTATTTGGTATGGATGTAAGAAAAAACCCGATTGATATTAAACAACGCATTGGCTATATACCAGAACAAGCTGCTTTATACGAAGTTTTATCGCCAATTGAGTATTTGAATTTTGTAGGAAAATTGTATCAGCTAGATGACAGTTTAATTTACAAAAAAAGCATGGACTTACTGAAGTTGTTTGAACTAGATGATAAAGCTGATATGCGAATGAATGGCTTTAGCAAAGGCATGAAACAGAAGGTATTATTAATTTCTGGGCTTATTCACAATCCTGAAATTATTTTTTTAGATGAGCCATTAAGTGGTTTGGATGCCAATGCTGTAATCCTTGTAAAGGAGATATTAGCTCAACTAAAAAATGCTGGTAAAACCATTTTCTATTCCTCTCATATTATGGATGTGGTAGAAAAAATCTCTGATAGAATCATCATTATCAATAAAGGTGAAGTAATTGCCGATGGCACTTTTGAATCTTTAAAATCTGAGGCTCATAAAGGTTCTTTGGAAAATATTTTCACCGCTTTAACTGGTGATTCTAGTTACCAAAGTACCGCACATGACTTTGTAGACATCCTCAAAAAATAATTATAAAATTGGCTGGTTTGGTCTTGTAACAGCTATCGCTTTGTAGCCCTTCCTATAAACTCTAATTGCAATCATGGATAAAATACTTCTAAAACTTGTTGGTCTTTTTAAAGGACTTTTTAACAGCCAAGGTATTGATTATGCTAGGATGATGACCATTGTAGAAACCAAACTAACAATGGACAAACGCCGTGTGTACATGAATTGGAAACAAAACCAACAAAAAAAAGAAAGCAACAATCACCTTAAAGGCGTTTTGTTAGTTTATGCGGTAATGAGTTTGTTTATTGCTATTATGTTGTTAGCCATACCATCTCTAATGTTGGGGATGATTTTGGTGCATTCTTACATACTTTTCATGATGGCTATGACGTTAATTACAGATTTTTCAAGCGTTTTGTTAGATACTACAGATAATCAAGTCATTCTTCCCAAACCCATTAGCAGCAAAACTTTGTTCATGGCAAGGTTGGTACATATTCTTATTTACCTATTGCAATTTAACATTGCTATTGCTGTTCTTCCATTGGGTGTTGCGTTTTTCAAGTTTGGGGTTTTAGCAGGCTTGTTTATGATTATTACTACGCTATTAACTGCGTTAATGGCGGTATTTATAACCTATTTGTTGTACTTAGTTATCATTAGGTTTAGTAGCGAAAGCAAGGTGAAAGACATTGTTACTTACTTCCAAATTTTTATGACAGTATTGTTTACTGTTGGCTTTCAAGTTTTACCTAAAATCATTAACCTTAATCAATTCAAACAAACATTCGAGTTACATTGGTATTCGTATTTACTACCTCCCGTATGGATGGCCTCTGCCATAGAAGCAGTTGCCAATTTTAATTTTGATGCGCTGCATCTTACCATGATTGCTGTGGCATTTGTAGTGCCACTATTTACCTTTTGGTTTATGAACAAGTTTTTAGCACCTTCTTTTGCTAAAAAACTAGGTGCTTTAAGTAATGGCAATACAGAAAAAAGAGATGCAAGTAAAGTAGTAATTCAGCAAGAGAAGAATCCTTTATCCAAAATATGCGCTCATCTTTTTTGTTCATCACCTGTAGAAAAAAGTGGTTTCCAAATTACTTGGAAAATGACTAGTCGTGATAAGAGCTTTAAACTACAATTCTATCCCAGCATGGCTTATATAGCAGTGTTCATTTTTATTTTTGTTTTTAAAAATGGACAAGATTTGTCAGATACTTGGAGCAAAATGTCTTCAAAAAGTATCTTTTTAGTGTTTCTTTATGTTCCTTTGATGACCATTAATAGTAGCTTAACAATTGTAGCTTTTAATGAAAATTATTTAGCCTCATGGGTGTACCACAGTATGCCCATTCACAAACCAGGTGAGTTAGTAGCAGGCATGGCAAAATCTTTATTCGTCAAATTCTTTATTCCAGTTTATACATTGCTTTGTGTGTTCTGTTTTTATGTTTGGGGAATTGGTGTGTTAGACGATGCCTTATTCGCATTAGTCAACAACCTGTTTTGTTTCTTAATTTTTGCCAACTTATCAAATCATTATTTACCCTTTTCAAGACAACCAAATACGCAGCAACAAACAGGTAAATTTATAACAGCAATATTGCAACTCTTAATTGTAGGATTAACCATTGCCATACATTATGTACTTATTAGAATACAACTTTCTTGGCTATTATGGGCATTAACGCCAGTATTAGCAATAGCCAGTTGGAAGTTGATAAGAAGATTACAAAACTTAAAGTGGTACCAGATTTCTATTTAATTTTTGGTATTTAGCTGCAGAATAAAAGTTACGCTGCAATAGCATGGCACACTTGTACTATATATCATTGCTCAACTTATCAATTTGAATATTGCACCCTTAGCCGATAGTCATCGGCTTGTTGAAGGCGATGTTTCAATAAATCTGCAAATAGAGGGGTAAATATCGCTTATATCTATTGATTAACAAGCCACTTTGCGAAGATATTTTATGTTGTTGGTATGCTTGCGGCACATTACCAACTCTACATAGCAACAATGGCGAAAGAGATACTGAAAGGCACATAACTAAATAGATAAGGTGCAGCTAGATATGCAGCCCAGCAGAATTACAACAGTTGAAACACGGCTTCCGTCAGCCTGCATTTTAGCAATACACATGTTAGCGGTTATTTTGGTGCGACTACCTATGGATTTTTAAATAATTTACATCTTAGTACAGACAACATTACTGCATAGGACATGAATAAAGTTTGTACTCTTCTTACTATAATTTCACTATTCATTACGTTTCATTCGCATGGACAGACAAAAAAGATTAATGCAGGTGGAATAGAAATGCAAGTTTCTGCTGCCGACGCTGCTTTGAATGACGCTTTCTGTTCTGTTGGACAAATGCCTGAATTTCCAGGTGGGACCATTAAATTGGTAGCTTTTGCTAAAAGTAAAATTAAGTATCCACAGACCGCAATTAATGACAGCATTCAAGGAAGTGTAATTTTGCTTTTTACAATAGACAAAAAAGGAAAAGTGACGGACAAAAAAATTTTCCAAAGTGTTCGGCAAGACCTTGACAATGTTTGTTTAAGAATGCTAAGCCAAATGCCAAATTGGAAAGCGGGGCAACTTAACGGAAAACCGATAGCAGTAAACGAGAGATGGAAAATCACTTTTGTATTGTCTGATTAACTTCGAGAAGAACTAAGCTAAAAAAACAACCGCTAACGCTTGGGCTTGGCTACGTGGCGATATTCTGTGTTACGTAAGCCGGGACTGAAGCTAATCAAAGATATGAAGATGAAAATATATTCTATAGCTGGGCTTTGTTCGTCAGATTGATATGTCGCTGAGTAATGTTATATCGATCAGGATATATTCGTAAAGCCGCCATGACGCCAAACCCCTTGTTGTGCGTTCGGTGTAGTCATTCGTTTTGGTCACAGTATGCATTTCTAATTCCCCACCAAACGAAATTTGTCCCAAATTGTTTCTTTGAACAGTCGGGAAAAGCCAGTCCAATACCTGTTATTTTTTCATTAAGAATGTTAGAGAAATGATTGTTGAAATTTGCTTTCCGTGGAATTTGCAAATAGATGATTGTACTGTCGCCAAGTTCAGCCTCAATTCCTCTGGAAATTCCTGGCGGTTCGTTTTGTAACATGCATTCCGTTGTGTCAATTTTAAATTTCTTTATGGCTTTTTCGATTGTCAAACCAAGGTCTTTGTCACTTATTTGAGATGTATTTATAATGGCAACATTTCTCTGTCTAAGTTGAATAGAAATAAAAACTGTGTCTTTAGACTTTGTGATGTTTTGACGATATATTTCTGTCTTACTTAGATAGCCAGATTTGGCACAACTGATGACATAAGAGTTGTCTTTTTTAATTTTCACGAAGGTGAACGAACCGGAATTTTCTGTTGAAGTTGTTTTGTCGTACCCGCCTCCCAGCAAGATTCTAATTGTAACGCCTTGTAAATGTTTTCCATTTTGTTCTGTCACTTTTCCAAAAATCGTTACGGCCTTTTGTCCATAGGAAAGACTAGTCAGTAAAATTAATGTCGATATGATGTAGAGTGTCTTCATACAGTGACGCACAACATGCCACTTTACGAACATGTTGAACAGAGGCTGACGTGTAAAGTTAAAATTCGTCATTTTTATCTTCTTCATCTTCATCGTTCTTCATTATGTTTACAACTTCTTCATCCTCTTTTAATTCAATAGATTCAATCGCTTCAGAATTGATGTCAATTTCTTCAAGTTTTCCCTTAACTCTTTCGTATTGGCTTGAAGAAGTTAGGAAATTTACGAATTTATCAAAAGATTTTTCATCTCCGTTGAGATTAAACTCCTTTTCAAGATACTCGTTTATGAACTTAAATATCTTTACTATTATTTCGGTATCACTTACGTTGTATAGTTTCTGAACATGAAGATTAATATTTATTTTTTCGCCAAATTTAGATTTACAGTATTTGGTAAACACTATTTTAAAGAAAGAAAGCAGATGGTATAAATTACTAGAAAAAGTATCTTCAAGGTCAAAAGAAGTTCGTTTAATGATTATATCTAACAAATAAAAGGAAGTAACAAAATCTTCAAATTTCGAGTCTTTGTTAAATATTTTCTCGTAAAGTCCGTCTTTATGGTCTTTGTGTGAAACAAAAAGCAAATCCTTTCTTGTATCTTTTCTTTGTCTATAATTATTTAAAACACCCACAGGGTCTTGAAGTTGATACGCTAAATAACAATTAGCAAAAACAATATTGGGAACACGTTTTACACCTTTTGGTATAGTTCTAAATTCTCCTCTCCGTTTTTCGTACCAATAGTTGGTTGAATAAAACTCATTTTGCAATCTAACTTGAATGTCGTCATTCGCCCTAAAATCTCTCTCGTTTACAGGATTTTGCGAGTTAGTATATCTTGTAACTTTTAAATCAAAGTCCCGTCCACCTGATTTCAGTAGTCGCAAAGTTATTAATGCTTCGCTATCAATAATAGAGCGTTTGGTTGGGTTTGCTTCGCTGTATGCTTTATAAATAGAATAAACGGTTTGTGCACCATTGATAATTTGAAGTCCAATAAGTTCAATTGTGGTTGCTTCATCTCTTACTTCAGGTATTAGATAGGTTATAGCAGTTAACCCATTGTTGTAATACCAAAAATAAGCAGGATTATCAGTTGCTGTTTCTTCAATCTCTCTATTAAAGTCAGATGTTATCAATGGATTTCTAACATTCCTGAAAAATAAAGAAAAGCCATATTTTTCAAACAGTTCAAAGATAGTTTTAGGCTTAATAAGAAAAACGTAAGCTTCAAATGGTTTATCTACTCTGATATAATTTCCCGAAGTAGGATTGATTCTTTGAACCTCAATATGGATTTTACTTTCTTCGGGATTGTAATAATTTTCAAGTGGATTTATGGGGTCTATTTTCTTAAACCTTCTTTCAATGTAGTCAACCTTTAGTCTGTTAATGTCATAAAAGTCAAATCTAGTTCTCTTGTGATTTTCGATAAAACTTTTGATGTTGTCGTCTGCTTTTGAATTGTTGTTTGAAAGCGTAAGATAAATGAATTTCACGTCACCATTTGCTCTTTGGTGTGCTTGTAATTCATCAATTTTTGTTTTTAGTTTAGTGCTTACTTTTTCTTTTTTCCCCCTTAAAATGGTATCAAAGTCGTTTAAAGCTTGTAAGATGTCCTTTTTGTCAACAATCTTGTTACAATTTGTCTCAATATTCCATTTAGATTGAACAATATAGAAAACTCGTTGTCCTTGATTGTCTAAGTTATCAAAAACTATATCGCAAGAACTGTCTTCATCGCCATCAGTTATGTAACTTGAGTAGTCTGTCTTTTTGCCATAAAACTCCAAAAACCAAATCAACAAAGCGTATGCTTTTTGATTATTGGTAGCACTTTTATTCTTTTTTATGTAATTATCATCCTTATATTTTTCAATTATCGCAGTAAGTTCGGTGTCAATTATTTTATAAAAATCGTCTGTTAGCATATTTTAATAGTCTTGGTTCAAAGCTAGTATTTAATTATCATTTAGGGTGGTAGGGTTTGTTTTTGGGTGCATAAACAATTTTGCATTTTTTGCTTGTTTTTTAAATGGTTGCCAACCTTTTAAAGGTTGGCAACCATTGGCTTTCAGCAGAAAAAAATTTATGCACCCTTTGTTTTTAGCACTAACGCTCAAAGTTAGCACCGTTGCCTTATGCTTCTACCAACCATCGCATCACGCAACAAAATGCAAGTGTTACGTTTTATTATTACTAATCATTCATTTAGTGTTGCCCAATTCGTATAGTTCCTACGCCGATTAGGGCTTTATGCAGGCTGGAATTTAGTATTTCGTCAGCCCGTAACTGCTGCTGAGTAAAGTTAAAAAAAGTTGATGATAAGAACTAAAGTTGAATTTTGTTTGTCTAGCCCAAACATAAGTAGAGTAGTGTTACAAATGCACATTGTTTTTCTTTCTGCCCAACTTGCACAAAACCCAATGTTGTGTGTAGTGCATCTTTCTATATCAATTTAAATTGTTTAAAGTGGTGTTCAAAATGTTTGTTATGAAAAATTGTCCATTCTTGTTTGTTTAGTTCGCCCATTGTCGGATTTATGGGTGTTGCATCTTTATTTTCGTCAAAGTATTTGTCAAACTCTTTTAATTCTGAAAGAAGGATAGAAACAGAAGTTTTCAAGTCGGGAAACTTTAATTCAAGTAAATCGTCGCTTAGCATTGGTGCTTTAAAACCAATAGGCATTTCCTTATCAGAATATATAATTATTGCTTTTATAAGTATTGCTTTGTCATTTGGATAATAAAGTTTTTGGGGTAATTTTCCATTAGAAAACATAATTGCAAATGTCAAATGTTCAACCACATGTTGGGCTGTCATTTTACCAAACAAAGGCAAACTGTCAATTTTCAACAGGTTGAGTTTTTCACTTATTTCTTGTCTGTTATTTATGTCAACCATAAGATATTTAGTTCATTTCTTTTGTTCTAAATTTTCTATTTTTCTTAATCTCAGTAAGTATTTTTTCAGGTGATTTGTCCGAACCGAAAGCACCAAATGATTTATAAAAATTGGCTTCTTTTGATGACTTTTCAGTTTGTAAAGATTTGGAGAGACTTTCAATGAGTTCAATTTTATTCATTGCACTTAATCCTTCAAATAATTCTGTGTAAGTTTCAACAATATGTCTGTCTGTATAACTCATTTTAATATTTTTTTCAAATTTATGGATTATCTCAAACTTACAAGCTGTCAAAACGCATAGCACACAACCATACAATTTGTGCCTGATGTTGTTGGTACGCTTGCGGCACATTACCAACTCTACATAGCAACAAGGGCGAAAAATTCACTTCTCACCTTTCACGTTTTCACCTTTCACATTTCACGTCTCACATTTCACATCTCACATTTCACATCTCACATTTCACATCTCACCTTTCACATTTCACCTTTCACATTTCACCTTTCACGTTTTCACATTTCACATCTCACCTTTCACGTTTTCACATTTCACATCTCACCTTTCACATTTCACCTTTCACGTTTTCACCTTTCACGTTTCACTTCTCACCTTTCACATTTCACTTCTCACATTTCACGTTTTCACCTTTCACGTTTTCACTTCTCACATTTCACGTTTTCACCTTTCACGTTTTCACCTTTCACGTTTCACATTTCACGTTTCACCTTTCACATTTCACTTCTCACATTTCACTTCTCACATTTCACTTCTCACATTTCACTATTCACTTCTCACTAAAAACTACCATCGCTTTTATCACCCCTGTTTTAGGATCCAGCCAGCTAGCAAAGTTTGCTTTCACATCTTCAAAAGCTACACGGTGGGTGATATAGTTGGTAGGGTTTACCAAGCCTTTTTTCATAGATGCAACCACATGGTCAAAGTCTACACTAGTGGCATTGCGGCTACTCATTAAGGTAGCTTCACGTTTGTGAAATTCGGGATGACTAAATACAATCTCATTTTTTTGCAAGCCTATCAATACAAACCTAGCACCATGCGCCATGTATTGAAACGCATTGTTGATGGCTTTTAAATTGCCAGTGCAATCTATTACCACCGTAGGCATATTGCCATTGGTAATAGCTTTTAGTTGGTCTAATACATCGGGCGCTAAGGCGTTAATGGTATGTGCTACGCCAATCTTGTCTTTACAAAACTGTAAACGCTGCTCATTAATATCTAGTGCTATGACTTTACCGCCAGCAATACGTGCAAATTCCATAGTGCCTAAGCCAATAGGGCCAGCACCAAGCACCAATACAAATTCGCCTTGGCTAACGGCAGCCCTACGCACACCATGTGCACCAATAGCAAGCGGTTCTACCAAAGCCAGTTCATCAAAGTTTAAGCCTTGCCCATGAATTAATGCGTAAGTAGGTACGGCTACAAACTCCTTCATGCCGCCATCAATATGCACACCAAATACATTAATGCTTGCGCAGCAATTAGGCTTGCCCATTATACAAGCAATACATTTACCACAATAAAAATAGGGAATAATGGTTACGGCTTCGCCAACGGCAAAACCGCTATCAGCTTGGGTTTGTACCACTTCTGCCGCCAACTCGTGACCTAATATTCTTGGGTAATTAAAAAAGGGTTGTGTGCCTTCGTAAGCGTGTAAATCGGTACCGCAAATACCAATGCGCTTTATTTGTAGTAACGAGTAATTGTCTGGTAATTCGGGCAAAGCAATATGTGCGTATTCAAACTCGCCGGGGGCTTTACAGATTAATGCTTTCATGTTGTGTGTGTGTTTTTTTTGCCCGCAGATAACGCTGATTAACGCTGATTTTTTTTCTTCTTTCTGAGAGAAGATTTTTTTATTTCTGCGATAATCTGTGCAATCTGCGAGAGACTTTTTTTGCCCGCAGATAACGCAGATTTGCGCTGATTTTTTTCTTCTTTCTGAGTGAAGATTTTTTTATTTCTGCGATAATCTGCGGTATCTGCGAGAGACATTTTTTGCACGCAGATAACGCTGATTTGCGCTGATTTTTTTTCTTCTTTCTGAGAGAAGATTATTTTATTTCTGCGATAATCTGCGAGAGACTTTTTTTGCACGCAGATAACGCTGATTTACGCTGATTTTTTTTCTTCTTTCTGAGAGAAGATTTTTTTATTTCTGCGATAATCTGTGCAATCTGCGAGAGACTTTTTTTGCCCGCAGATAACGCTGATTCTCGCTGATTTTTTTTTCTTCTTTCTGAGAGAAGATTTTTTTATTTTCTGCGGTATCTGCGAGAGACTTTTTTTGCCCGCAGATAACGCTGATTTACGCTG
>JASGCX010000064.1:0-13612 GCA_030053925.1 Flavobacterium sp. | reverse complement strand
ATTTTTTTATTTCTGCGATAATCTGCGGTATCTGCGAGAGACTTTTTTTGCCCGCCAATAACGCTGATTTGCGCTGATTTTTTTTTCTTCTTTCTGAGAGAAGATTTTTTTATTTTCTGCGGTATCTGCGAGAGACTTTTTTTGCCCGCAGATAACGCTGATTTGCGCTGATTTTTTTTCTTCTCTCTGAGAGAGACTTTTACTTAATAATGTTTGCTTCAAGCAAGTCTGCATCTACCATGGCTTGCCAAAAAGCAGGTGGTATTTGCTTGGTAGCCATCTCTATGTTAGGCTTTACTTTTTCTGGCTTGGTAGTGCTAAGGGCTACGCTAGTAACGCCTGCAATATTAAATCCAAAATTGAAACAGGCTTCTGCTGGTTGTACATCAAACTGCTTGCAAATAGCATAAAAACCATCACGCCAAGCGTACAAAGCTTTGCCCGCTTGGGTTGTTACATCTACTTCTTGATAATTGTAAAAATTGCTGCCTATTAAAAAGCCGCCATTAAAAACTGCAGAATTAATAACAGCAACACCTTTGTTATGCAGCTCTGCAATAAAGCTAATCAGTTGTTTAGGATGACTGTGTAACGTAAGACTGTTGGCTATCATTACCCAATCTAATTGTACATCATTAGCAATGCGTTTGATGACTTTCCATTGTTTGGCACCCACACCAATAGAACTTACTTTACCTTGCGCTTTCAAGTAGGCCAAAGCCCTGTATGCTTCTAAAATATCGTGGTATAAAGCCGCTTCTTCGGCCTCGTTGGTAGCAGTTGCAAGGTATTCGTCGGGGTCGTGTACCGATACCATTTGTGGTACATAAGTGCCTAGCAATTCATTGCCTTGGTTAAAACATTCTAAAATACCATCGTAGCTTATTTTTTGTACTGCATCGTTGTTAATACCTATCCATACACCTTTTTCAAACGTAGGTTCTGGCGTGGTTAAAGGTGTACGTACCCATGCAAGCTTATTGCTTATGATTACTTTGTGTTGCGGTATGTTTAAATCTCGTAAGCATTGGCCTAATGCTTCTAAAGCCAAGCCTGCACCGTATTTGCCGGCAGAATCAAACACTGGTAATTCTGTATTTTCTACAAATGCTTTTACTACTTCTAGCTTAGTTTGGTAAGGTGTAGCTTGGTATAAATTGCCTAAGCAGCTAGTGCCTAATATTACTGGTGGCAAATGCAATGTATTTTGTGTTGGCATGTTATTTTGTTTAAGGTTGCTAGTATTTACAGTTGAAAAATTTGCTCCATCAACACCCACTTTTCACCGGGCTTTGCAAATGGCAGCGATTGCTGAAACTTCCACATAAATTGTTCCCATTCTTGTACTTTAGTATTGTGTGCATCCATTGCGGCTTTACGCTCAAAACTAAACGTGTCATCTACTTCCATAATCATAAATAAGCGGTTGCCTGCTCTATAAATTTGCATGTCTGTAATACCAGAATTGGTAATGCTTTTCATAATTTCTGGCCAAGCTTTTTCCTTGGTATGCCACTGTTCGTATTCGGCTATTAATGCGGGGTTATCTATTAAATCTACGGCCAAACAATATCTTTTCATTAGTTGGTTATGGTTTTAAAAAGTGCATTTTGCACCATGGTAAAAATTGAACAAATATATCTATAAACATGGCATCACAACTACTACAAAACCTACATTTTAGTGAACAAAATCAATATTATACCAATAGTGTGTTTAGTAAAAAAACGTCTCAAAAAGGGCTATTAAAAACATTTGCCAATGCTTACAATTACTTATCCTGCAAGTATTGCATGTTAAATGTGTCGTACAATTTAAGTAATTCGTTCGCTTTGCCTTTCCAGTCAAAAATTGACTCCCAAGTATTTAATGGTTCCCAAATAAAAGTACCCTTACCTCTACCGCCTGCCACATTAAAAGCGGCTTTATTTACTTCTTCTTTTTTTGCTGAATATTCTACCACTATTAACGCTTTACGATAGCGATTAGATAAGTCGTTCAAGTTGTTTTGCAACTCATCAATAGTGCCATGCCATTTAGGATAATACGATAAGCCAATAATATCAAAATGCACACCACGAGCAAGCATATTATCTATAAAAAAAACCGACTCGGCATTTTGCCCACCCAGTGCAATGTGCAGTAACATGGCAATGCTAGGGTCTACCGCTTTTACAGCAGCCGTACCAGCGTTTATAAGTTGTGCAAGCTGATTCATGTTTCGTACATGGCCATCGGGCCACACCATACCATGATTTATTTCGTTGCCCACTTGTACCATATTTGGCAAAGTGCCTTGCGCTTTTAAGGCTTCTAATACTGTTTTGGTAAAGTTGTACAAAGTGTCTTTTAAAGTTGTAAAATCAAGATTTTTCCAAGCAGATGGTTTGAATTGTTTACCAGGATCGGCCCATGTATCGCTGTAATGAAAATCAAGTAGCAACTTCATACCAGCAGCTTTTACACGCTTAGCCATTTGCAAAGTATAATTAAGGTTGCAAAAGCCTTTACCGGGTGCATAGCCACTATCTGCAGCAGAGTTGTTAAATATGCGCAAACGCACATAGTTAAAGCCATGCGCTTTTAAAATACTAATGGCATCTTGTGCGGTATCATTATCAAAAAACTGAACGCCCTTGGCTTCAAGTTCTGGTAAAAAAGAGATGTCTGCACCAATTACTTTGGTTGTTGTTCTTGCAATAGCAGCCTCGCCTTTAAGCGTAAATTTATTATCAACACTAGTAGTAGCAACACTTGTTGCCGATACAGTTGTAATATCTGTACCACCTGTATATAAGCCTGCTGCTTTTGCTTCAAACTTAATGGTACTGGGCGTTTTACCTGCTTGAATAATCACTTGACACTTACCATTAAATGCACTACGCTGCCATGCACCATCCTCGCATTTATCTGGCTCGTGGCTACTTGGGTCGCCATTACCTACACCAATAATTTTGGCATTGCCACTAATGGTAAACTTTATCAAATTATCTGCCGTAGGCACTTCTCTACCCTCTTTATCTATCAACGAAATATTTATCACCGTTGCATCATTACCATCGGCAAGCATAGTAGTTTTAGTAGGCGTTACCACTACTTCTGCTACTTGGCCTGTGGTTTCTACTTTGGTGGTTAAGCGTTTGCCATTTTTATAAGCCACTGCTTCTAGTTTACCTGGTTGGTATTTTACTTGCCATTGCAAGTGTTCATTGCGTGGCATATCTTTTTTACCAAGGCTTTTATCGTTTAAAAACAACTCAACATTATCGGCGTTGCTATTAACCCACACATCAATGGTATCGCCAATTTTATCACTCCAATTCCAATGCGGCGAAATGTGCAGTACATCTTTATCCGTCCACCAACTTTGGTAATAGTAGTACAAGTTTTTAGGAAAGCCACACATATCCATAATACCAAAATGCGAGTTGATATTGGGCCATTTAAAGGGAGTTGGTTCGCCACGATAATCGAAGCCCGTCCATACAAAACCACCTTGCCAATAAGCATTTTCTGCTGCCAATTTCCACCAGGTTTCTGCCTTGCTAGCCCACCATGGTGCTGTAATGTCTTGGTCTGGCAAATAGGCATGAATAGTGTCTTTCACGTAAATACCACGAGTGGTAACGGTGCTACCCATTTCGGTACCAATTATAGGTTGTGTTGGATGGTTGCGGTGATAATCGGCTACAGCAAACTGACGATAGTTAAAGCCACGCACAGGAATTACTTCGTTCACACCGTTAAATACATTGGCTAAATCGGCAGCATAAGTGCTAGTACGTGTAGGGTCTAGTTCTTGTTGTTTTGCTATTAAACTTTGCGCAATGCGCTTACCAAAAGTATTGGTGTGAATCCAACCTTCTTCGTTACCAATGCTCCATAAAAACACCGATGGATGATTTCTATCACGTAGTATTAATCGCTCAAATTGGCTCACATATTCTGGGCTACTATTTAGCAAACGTTGCTCATCTAACACAAGCATACCAAGGCTATCGCAAGCATCTAACAATTCTGGTGTAGCGGCTGCATGGCTTGTTCTGTAAGCATTTGACCCCATATTTTTTAATAGCTGAATGCGGTAATAGTTTATATAATCTGGCAAAGCAGTACCAAGGCCTGCATGGTCTTGGTGGTTATTTGTACCTTGTATTTTTAGATGATTGCCGTTTAAGAAAAAGCCTTCATTGGCATCAAAACGAATGGTTCTAATACCAAAGCGAGTGGTTTGTTTATCAACGATAGTTGTACTAGATTTTACCACCGTTACTAGCCTATATAAATACGGATTTTCTAAATCCCACAGGGTTGGGTTAGTAACCGTTAATTGTTGCTTTATACTGCCTTTAACATTTACTGCAAGCGATAATGGCAGGGGTTTAGATTCAGCAATTTGCACACCTTCTCTTGTAGTGATGTACGATGTAACGGTAGCATTAGCAAGTGCTAAATTTTTATTTTCAATGGTAGTTTCAACTGTAACAATGGCTTTACCATCTTGTACATTTGTGTACACAAATACACCACCATCTGCTATGTGCAAGTTATTATTTTGGCGAAGCCACACATGCCTGTAAATACCTGCCCCTTCGTAAAACCAACCTTCATATTGGGTTGCATCTACGCGTACTGTAATTACATTGTCTTTATCGTAATTAATATAATCGGTTACATCGTAGGTAGCACCTAAATAACCACTAAAATTATTGCCCACAAAAAAGCCATTAATCCAAATATTGGCGTTGCGAAAAACACCATCAAACTGCAACTGGTAGCGTTGACCCGCATCTGCAAGGCTAGCTTTAAAACGCTTACGATACCAGCCAATACTGGTTTCGGGATATAGACCACCAACGGGTTTAAAGCCATGCGACTCTACATTAAAGTTGGGCGAATTACTAAAAGGCAATTCTACTGCCCAATCGTGTGGCACATTTAAACTGCGCCAGCTACTATCGTTAAACTTAGGATCTATAGGCGTTGCAGAACCTGCACCAGATTTAGCAAATACATTGGCAATGCTGTAGTTAAAATCTTTCTCTGCATTAGCCGCATGGCCAAGATGAAATTTCCAACCCTCATCTAAACTTATTTGTTTTTGCGCTTGTGCAGTTTGCAGCAATGCAGCACCCATTACTACAGCAGCCAGCATTGTTGCAAAGCATTGTCTTTTTAGTATCATCTTATGTAATTGTACTTGTGTAAATTAAAAGTGCCTTACTACCGAAAGGCATCTAATGCAATGGTAGGTGTACCTGTGTTATCTAATGCACCCAATGTATAACCTTGCCATTTATTATAAGCTAATGGTTCCCAATACATCACACCTAATCCCTTGCTATTAGAAACCGTTTTAGTTTTTGTAATTAAATCGCTGATAAAAGATTTACATTCAGTTGCTGCATCCCAAGGCATACCCACTTCTACCACCATTACTTCTATACCGTATCTAGCTACCATGTCGTTCATATTTACCAAACACTGCGAATTGAGAGTAGCCCAATTGCTAGCCGTAGGATACAACGACATACCAATTACATCGTATTTACCGCCATTATTTTTAAGCCCATCAAATAGCCATCTAAACAAACTATTATCATAACCATTAGATACGTGTACCACTACTTTAGTATTGGCAAATACGGCTTTAGCAGCATGGTAGCCGGCATTTATTAAAGCTGCAAAATTGGCCATATTGGTAGATGCTTTACCAAGTGGCCATAGCATACCATCGTTGGTTTCGTTGCCTATTTGTACCCATTCTGGTGTTACACCATTATCTTTTAAGGCATTTAATACTGCGGTGGTATGATTAGTTACAGATGTTTTTAAACCATTAATATCTTGCAATGCCCAAGCGGCAGGTGTGGTTTGCTTACCAGGATCGGCCCAAGTATCGCTGTAGTGAAAATTTATCATGATGCGCAAGCCCAAGTTGTTTGCCCGTACTGCTTTTGCAACCACATCGGCACTAGCATTGTAACTACTAGCAGGGTTTACCCATACACGCAAACGAATGGTATTAATACCAAGTGATTGCAGCAAGGCCATACCTTCTTTTTGTGTAGCGGCACTGTTATAAAATTTTATACCATTGGCTTCCATTTCTGTAAGCCAGCTTACATCGGCACCTTTTACAAAGCCCGTTGTAGGTACAGGTGTGTGGGTGTCTCCATTATCTTTCTTGCATGAGGCTATTGTAAGGCTAAGTAAACAGCTACATAGTGCAATGTTTAAAATTGCTTTTAATTGATGCGGATGTTTCATTGTGGCAAGTTTTTTTTGGTAAGTGTTCTACTACACACACAAAGATACTTGAACTGATAATTGTAAAAATGACAATTTAGAGTAAGCGAAGCATTAAGATAACTAATGCTCGATAGTAGAAAAGGGAAATTAGAAGAAAAGAACAGCACCAAAGCAAATGCTTTTGGCGCTGTAATAAACTAGCTAACTGTAGTTGCAGATTATTATAAACTTACGCCTCTTTTCCAAGGTATAAAATCATCTTGGCCAAGCTGTACGGCTTTTGGTATTACCCTACCGCTTGCAACCTCTATACAATATTCTAGCAAGGCTTCACCCATTTGCTCTATTGATTTTTGGCCAGTAATAATAGCACCACAATTGAAGTCAATAATATCTTTCATTTTGGTAGCTAAAGCATTGTTGGTAGCTATTTTTACAACAGGGCACACCGGGTTACCAGTAGGTGTACCCAAACCTGTGGTAAATAAAATAATAGTGGCACCGCTTGCGGCTTTACCTGTGGTGGCTTCTACATCGTTACCAGGTGTACACACTAGGTTAAGGCCAGGTTTAGTAGCTGGTTCGGTATAGTCAAGCACATCTACCACTGGTGATGTGCCACCTTTTTTAGCTGCGCCAGTAGATTTAATGGCATCGGTAATTAAGCCATCTTTAATATTACCGGGTGATGGGTTCATATAAAAACCGCTGCCTACGCTACGTGCTTGTGCATCGTAGGTTTTCATTAAATGGGTAAATTTTTCGGCAGATTGATAAGTTAGGCATCTATCTACCAAATCTTGTTCTGCACCATATAATTCGGGAAACTCGGCCAATAAAACTTTGCCACCTAAAGCCGCTAACAAATCGGATGTATAACCAACAGATGGGTTGGCCGAAATACCGCTGAAACCATCGCTACCACCACATTTTACACCAATACACAACTTACTTAAAGGCTGTGGTGTTCTTACATAATTATTGGCTTCTACCAAGCCTTTAAAGGTTTGTTGAATAGCGGTAGCAAGCATTTGTTCTTCTGAAACAGACTGTTGTTGCTCGAAGAAAAAGATGGGTTTATTGAAAGATGGATTACGTTGGTTAATGTCTTTTTGCAACATACTTACTTGCAAGTGTTGACAGCCTAAACTCAACACCGTAACACCTGCCACATTTGGATGATCGGCATAGGCAGCTAATAGTTTACTAAGGGCTTCACTATCTTGTCTTGTACCGCCACAGCCACCCTGGTGGTTTAAAAATTTAATGCCATCTATATTAGGGAAAAGACGTTGCTGCACTGTATTTTCTTCAAATAAAAGTTCGTCTATTTTAACGGCTTCAAGGTTATTTTTCTGCGCAATTAATTTGCTTACTAGCTGCTTATATTTTTGTGTAGGTGCATACCCTAGTTGAGATAGCAAAGCATCTTTAATGTAGTCGAGATTTCTATTTTCACAAAATACTGTAGGTATAAATAACCAGTAATTGGCAGTACCTACACGGCCATCGCTGCGTAGGTAACCATCAAAAATTCTGCCTTGCCACTTAGTTACATTTGGGGCTGTCCATGATGCTTCTTTCTGTTTGGCATAATGCTCGTTAGAGGCATGTTTGGTGTTGTATGTGTGCATTATTTCGCCTTTGGCAATGGGCTGTGTAGCCTTACCTACAAGCACGCCATACATGGTTATTTCATCGCCTTGTTTAAGGTCTTGCATTAGAAATTTGTGTTTGGCAGGCACATCTGTTTGCAAGGTGTAATGGCTATTTAAAAAAGAGAACTGCTCACCTTTTTTCAAGTTGGTTAATGCTACTAGCACGTTGTCGCTTGGGTGAATTTGTAATACCTTTTGCATAGGGTTTTATTTACGATAAATAAGGGCCAGTTTAAGATTATTTGGTGGAATGATACGTGGCAAATTTTTTAGCAAAATTAGGCAGATGTTGTAGCCCTATTTTTTTGCCTACAGCGAAAAATTTAACAAAATTGCCGCCTAAAAAAAGGCAAGTATAAACCATTGAAATAACTTTAAACTGGCTCTAAGATTTCTTGCTATTTTTCTACTGCTGCAATGGCTTTAATGGTTTTAATAATTGAGTCTGGTGTTACAGAAATACTATCAATTCCTTGTTCTACCAAAAACTGCGCAAAATCTGGAAAATCTGAAGGTCCTTGACCACAAATGCCCACTTTTACACCATTGGCTTTTGCAGAGGTAATGAGTTTTGAAATCATGGCTTTTACCGCAGGGTTACGCTCGTCGTACAAATGGGCTACTAACGAAGAATCTCTATCTAGCCCAAGCGTTAACTGGGTTAAATCGTTAGAGCCAATTGAAAAGCCATCAATATGTTTGGCAAACTCATCGGCCATAATAATATTAGATGGAATTTCAGCCATCAAATACAGTTCAAGCCCGTTTTGGCCACGTACCAAACCAAACTCTTGCATCACATCTTTTACACGCACTAGTTCTTCTACCGTTCGGCAAAATGGCACCATCACAACCACATTATCTAAGCCCATTTCTTCACGTACTATTTTTATGGCTTTGCACTCAAGGCCAAATGCAGGCTTGTAAGCTTCAGAATAATAACGTGAAGCACCACGCCAACCAATCATTGGATTTTCTTCATGTGGCTCAAAATGATTACCACCAAGTAGATTGTAGTATTCATTGCTTTTAAAATCGCTAAACCGCACAATTACTTTGTTTGGATAAAATGCCGCCGCAATTTTGGCAATACCGTAAGATAACTTCTTTATAAAGAAATCTTCTTCGTTATCGAAGCCAAAAATACGTTTCTCAATTTCTTTACTCAGGGGCGCATCATTCAATGTTTTGTGGTGCATTAAAGCCAATGGATGAATTTGTATATAGTTGTTGATGATAAATTCTTCACGAGCCAACCCCACACCAGCATTTGGTAAGTGTGAAAACTTAAAGCACATAGATGGGGTGGCTACGTTTAGCATTAATTTGGTTTTTACAGGCGGTAAATCTTTTAAATTATACTCACTTTTTTCAAAGCCAATAATACCGTTGTAAATTAAACCTATTTCGCCTTCGGCGCAGCTTACAGTTATTTCTTGGCCTTCGTTTAAAATGTCAGTAGCATTACCACAACCTACAATTGCTGGCACACCTAGTTCTCTTGCTACAATGGCTGCATGGCAAGTTCTACCGCCTTTATTGGTTACAATAGCCGATGCTTTTTTCATTATTGGCTCCCAGTCTGGGTCGGTCATATCTGTTACCAATACATCGCCTTCTTTAAACTCATGCCCTTCTAAAACACGCTTATCTAGCGAGAATAAAATGTTTACTTTACCTGCACCAATTTTATCGCCAACGGCAATGCCTTTCATTAATATTTTATCTTCTCTTGTGGCATCAAAAATGGCGTACTCGGTTATTTTACCATGGTCTTTTTGCGAGTGAATAGTTTCTGGTCTTGCTTGTACAATAAACAGTTCTTTACTTAAACCATCAACGGCCCATTCTACATCCATAGGTGTCCATTTGCCTTTAATAGATGTGTAGTAATTTTCAATTTTCACTACCCAGTCGGCAAGTTTTATCACATTATCATCGCTTAAACAAAAGCGGTGCTGAAAGCTTTTTTCTGTAGAGATAATTTTCACACGTTCATCGGCTTTATCGCCATACACCATCATCTTATCTTTTACCCCAAGTTTCTTTTCTATTATTGACTTGTAACCTTTTTGCAGCGATGGTTTAAACACAATAAACTCATCGGGCGATATTGCCCCTTGTACCACCATTTCACCCAAGCCATAGGAGCCATTAATTACTACCACATCTTTAAAACCGCTTTCGGTATCAAGGCTAAAAGCCACGCCAGAAGAGCCCAAATCGCTACGTACCATTTTTTGCACACAAATACTTAATGCCACGGCAAAATGATTGTAACCAAAAGTTTGGCGATAACTGATGGCTCTATCGGTAAATAATGAGGCGAAACAATTTCGTACACAATCCATTAAAGTAGCAGGGCCAGTAACATTTAAAAATGTTTCTTGCTGACCGGCAAAAGATGCGTCGGGCAAATCTTCGGCAGTAGCAGATGAGCGTACTGCCACATCGGTATAGTCTTGTTTATAATTGGCCGACAATAACTCGTAAGCCTTAATAATATCCTCACTCATTTGTTTTTCAAAGCGGCCATTACGAATTAACAAACGAACTTGACTACCACCTCTTCTCAACGATTCAATGTTATCATAATTGATAGTATTGATAATGTGCTTGATGGTGCTTTCTAATCCGTTGTAAGTAATAAACTGCCGATAAGCATCCACTGTAATTACAAAGCCATTTGGAATGTTTACCCCTAAAGCAGACAAGTACTGAATCATCTCGCCAAGAGATGCATTTTTACCACCAACAATTTCAATATCGTTGATGCCTACTTTGTTTAACGGAAGAATAAAATTGTTTACCATAAGATTATTTTGGCAAAGGTATCTTGTGCTTTTTTCATTATATGGCAATAGGTTAGCATCTTGTTATGATATCTTCACATTATTTTAAGTAATTTTAGGCAATAAAATAGCATTTTATCATCAAAAAAGAATTACATGAAGCCCCATTTATTGAAGATTCATCTACAGCCCGATCAATCGTTTAGTGTGCTGCACGTGGTAGTAGCGCATTTTTACAACAAGTGGCATCACCATCCTGAACTAGAATTAGTACATATTATTAAAGGCTCGGGTAGGCAATTTATAGGCGACCATGTACATCATTTTAAGAGTGGTGATATGATTTTATTGGGTGCTGATTTACCACATTATTGGCGCAGCGAAGACAGTTATTTTGCACCCGATTCGCAACAAAAATGTGAAGCAATAGTGGTACATTTTATGCCCAATTTTTTAGGCGAAACCTTTTTTAATTTACCAGAAAATAAAGCTATTGTAAGGCTATTGCAAAAAGCACAACAAGCCGTAAGAATAAAGAACAATACACAAAAGCATATTAGCCAGTTGTTAGAAAAACTAGTGGTTGCAAAAAATAGTGAGCGCATTATTTTATTACTGCAAATACTTGAAGCGATTGCTAACTCGAAAGACACCAAAACTATATGTAGCAAGGGTTTAGAGTTTCATTACAACCCTAGAGAAGCGGATAGATTAAATGCTATTTACCAATTTGTGTTACAAAATTTTTCATCGGAAATTACTTTAAAGCAAGTAGCAAAAGTGGCACATATTAGCCCACAATCTTTTTGCAGATATTTTAAATCAAGAATTAAAAAAACCTTTTCTAAATTTTTGATAGAAGTGCGTATAGGACACGCTTGTAAGTTGCTTGCCGAAACTAACAAAAGCATTGCCGATATATGCTACGAATGTGGGTACAATAATTTTTCGAACTTTAATAGGCACTTTAAAAATATTACCCAAAAAACGCCACTTGAGCATAGGCACCACTATACTATGATAGGTAAATAACAGTATTTTGTGCAAGTATTTTTCTTAAAAAAGTTGCTGTTGCACAATAATTTGTGTTTGAAAACAGTTACAATAACTTTACGTTACTAGTGCCATCCAATATCTGCGAAAGCCCTTCAACGATGCGAAACTATGTGTTAATATTAGTCTGCTACAGTCATTTATCTCAACATGACACCAATATTCTCTTGGCAAAGCCATCAGAAAAGTTGCGCATTTATCAGCAGCAACCACCTAAAAAGCCCTCATTTTTCGAATCCATCTTTGGCAAAATCATTAAGCCAAAGCCTCGCAAAATAACCACAACAACTACCCAAACAGTTAAAAATAAAATTGTAAAAAATAAGTACAAAAAATACAGGATGATAGAAGGTGAAGGCCTGTGGCAAATAGCCGAAAAAAAGAAAATGCCTTTAAAAGATGTACCCATTTGGATAGAATTGATAGCGAAGAAAAACAAACTACACGTAAAAGACAGCCATGATGATTATTTGGTGAATGCAGGCGATGTGATTTGGATACCCTTGTAATTAAACCGTTGCATTTGGTTTTTAACATCACAATAATTAGGTTGTAATACTATAAAACCATTGTATTAAAACGCTTAGCAAGTGGGTGTAGAATACTTTGTTCTATTTTAAAGTAAATTTGTGAAAATAAATTATTACAATTAACGAAAACCTAAGTTGCATTGAAAAAAAACGCATAATCTTATTTAAAATACCCTAAAAACCCTATTGCAATGCCATTAAAAACCCCTACTGTAACTATAACCCAACAGGTGTTAGATTTTATGATGATTGAAGTGAATGATGCAGATATTTCAAGTACGTTTAGTTACATAATAGTTGACAATAATCAACAAGCTATTCGTAAAGGAAATTTTAAGGGGCAAATTGTACAGTTGCGTTTAAGCCATATACCCGAAGGCAAGTACCAATTTATTTTGCACCAAAACGATGAACTTTTAACGACTATTCCTTTTGAAAAAAAATCAGCCGCATTTGATAAGTCGCACTTGTTTGGTAAGTACTAAACCTACAATAAACAACAGTACTAAAAGCACCTACTTTAGCAGTATGCAACGTGCATAGGTAGCTTAATAACTTCCCACAATTTTGAATATTGTTTTGTTAACCAACCGCATTGCTGGTATTACGCTATCGTGTAGCATTTACTACAACTAAAAAAGCCTACGCAGTGCGTATGGGTTGTGCATTTATGCTGAGTTTACGAAGCACTTACCAATAGCTTTTGGTAGGTACGTTCTATTCGCTTTGCAGCATTGTGAAACTTGACAAATAGTTTTTAAAAATGTGACAAGTTTTTTTAGGAGATAACCCCATAAACTAGCAATGCCAACCTTTAAAGGTTGGCATTGTTAGTTATGATGGCTATTGCTGTAATCTATTATTTTGCTTTGCGCTCCTTTAGTTTTTTAATGCCATAGCCAACACCTGCTACCACTAATAATGTTAAACCACCATCAATAGGCACATCAATTTCGCCACCGCCTGTAGGTTGTGCCATTAGTGCTAAGGGCAATAAAATACTTACAAACATTGCTAAATACATACAAAATGAACTTTTTTTCATGCTGTTATTTTTATGATATTAAAAGGGAGGCGAATTTTGTTGGTTTTAAACTAGGGATTAGCCGTCTATTCTCTAATCCCTAGTTGCTTGTTGTTTTAGGTTATGGGTTTTCTTGCAATAATTAATAATTAATAATTAATAATTAATAATTAATAATTAATAATTAATATCGTCTATTCACTATTCACTTTACACAATTTAATATTGACTTTTCACTATCGACTATTGACTATCGACTATCGACTATCGACTATCGACTATTGACTATCGACTATCGACTAT
>JASGCX010000125.1:142-5086 GCA_030053925.1 Flavobacterium sp. | reverse complement strand
AAAATCTTTGGTTTAACAAGTTTAGAATTAGGATAGCCCAACTAGGCGTAGTTTGTTCAGCCTTGCTTCGTGTTTGTGGTTTCAATGCTTTGTAAGTACACCAAGCAAGGCGAGTACTTTTCCCAGTTATCATAAAACAACAATCTTCTACATACGCAACAACAATTGTTTATTGATTATTTACTGATAAATAAACACTTACCAAATAACCATTGTTTATTTGCAACCACACATGCAAATCAATACCCTATTATTATGCATCGCTATTTTGTTATTAATAAACCCTACCACATGGTATCGCAGTTTATCAGCTCGCACAAAGTGCACCTGCTAGGCCAGTTAGATTTCAATTTTCCCGAAGGTACACATGCTATTGGCAGGTTAGATAATCACTCAGAGGGTTTGCTGCTACTTACTACCGATAAACGAGTTACCAAATTATTGTTTGAAAGTAAAACACCCCATAAAAGAACCTATTTGGTAAAAGTGCGCCGATACGTAAATGCAGAAGCTTTGTTACAATTGCAAACAGGTGTTACTATTATTATTAAAGGTGGGGTTAGCTATACCACACCACCTTGCCATGTACAAATTGTAACACCACCTGCCAACTTGTTTGTTGGCGGCTCTAGGCAACGAGAAGACTTGCCATACACTTGGCTATCTATTACCCTTACCGAAGGCAAATACCATCAAGTACGTAAAATGGTGGCTGCTGTAAACCATTCTTGTGTGCGCTTAATTCGTACAAGTATTGAAGATATTACACTTGGCAGCTTGCAGCCCGGCGAAGTAAGAGAAATGTTTGAGGCAGATTTTTTTAGACAATTACATATTAATTGTGCACAATAGGCACCATTGTAAAATATTTTATTTTTTGTAAGCAACATGGCTTTATGAAACTTTATAGCGTAGAAAAACACTATGTTACAAATGCAACTATGCAACTATATTTAAAATCAGTAAAAATAAAATATTGCGTTATTAGCATGTTGCTTTTGTAGTATTTGGCAGGGCTTAATTGTAGTAGTTGGCTTAAAAACAGTTTTTTACAATAATTTTATCTATTGATACTTGTATATTCTTTAACTTCACAAAGTGTGCGAATTAGCGAAATACTTACCGTGAATTAAATGACATTAAAAGAATTTGTTTTTGAAGAAACCAACCATTTTGTTGGTATGCGGCGGCATACCTTCTTTGGCAAAAGTGTGTTTTTGGTTTTAATAACCAAGAACTTTTTAATTGGCTTAAAATTAAATAAAAGCCTAAGTATAGAAAATACCACAACCTTATTTTTACAAGCCACACCCGAGAAAAATACCCCTCGTGGGGCTTTCTCAAATCCATATTCGTACTTAAAAGAAAAGTGTGTACGTGCAGTAGAAAAAAAGTGTTTATTTGACCAAAGTATTCAAGCGGCATGTAGCCGCAATTTTAGAATAGATAGAATAGATATTGACAACGTGCATTACGAACCTGTAAAAATTTCAGGTTTCAATTACCCACATCAAGGTAAAATACATATTCGCTATATGAAGCGAAGTAAGCCAGGTAAAGGTATTAGAACTAAACACGAAGAATCGTTTACAATACTAGGTGAGCAAAACGCATCGGAAATAGTAAAATACATACTTAAACCGCCTACCGAAGAACTGGCTTAATAGCAATAAGTAAATATGCCAAGTGTGGTTGTAACAACTACACCTCACTTATTTTAACTTCCATTTCATCTAGTTTTTCTTTGCTTTTGTGTAGCAAGCTATCAATTTCATCTCCCAAATCTTGCAATTTAGTTTTAGCATCTGCTATTACTTTTTTGCCTTTATCGCTTGATAAAAATAGGGCAATTGCTGCGCCAGCGGCTGCACCTAAAATAAGCCCACCTAAAAACTTTTTGTTGCTCATACAATAATGATTTACCTAAATTTACTAAAACAATAACTTGGCACAGTTTTGCACAAATCGTACCAAACACAATTTACATGGAAAATAATAAACAAGACTATAAGATCAATCGATATTTTTTTTTAGCTGTAATTATTGTTTTTGCAGCGTTATTGCTGTGGACGTTAAAGGAATTTTTTACGGCCTTTTTAGCTGCCGTAATGTTTTATGTGCTTAGTAAGCCATTAGTGTATTGGTTAGGTAAGCGTTGGAATTGGAAGCGTACAAACTCGGCTATTTTAGTTATCATAGTTTCGTTTTTTAGCATCCTATTGCCCATTGGTGTGTTTGCTACTATGCTGTACAGTAAAGTTGTGCAAGTGGCTGCCAACCCCGATGAAATTATAAAACCCATCAAACATTTTGGTGAAATTATTGAACACCGTTTTGGGGTAAATATTATATCGGTAGAAAGTTTGGCTAAAATTCAAAGCTTTGGTAGCCAATTGATAAGATCAATTTTAAATAGCAGTTTCAATTTTTTTACCACCATTAGTATGATGTATTTTTTTCTGTACTTTATGATTATAAACACAGGCAGATTAGAGGCTAGTTTAATACTTTATTTACCGTTTAAGCGTAGTAAAATGATACTCTTTGGCAATGAATTAAAAGCACAAACGTTTAGCAATGCGGTGGGTGTGCCATTAATAAGTGTGGTGCATGGCTTGCTAGCTTTTGTAGCGTACTTAATTGCAGGGGTAAACGATGCTGGTTTTTGGGGTGTAGTTACAGGTTTTGCTTCTGTAATACCATTGGTAGGTACGGGCTTAATTTGGTTGCCTACCAGTATTTATTTACTAGCACAGGGGCATACATGGCAAGGTATTTTTATAATTATTTGGGGCTTATTGGTTATTGGCACTAGCGACAATGTTATTCGCTTTGTATTGGCAAAACGTATGGCCGATGTACACCCAATAGTAACGGTACTTGGTGTAATTATTGGGTTAAAATCGTTTGGTATTACAGGCTTAATATTTGGCCCTCTAATGATTTCTTATTTTTTGATTCTTCTAAAAATTTATTATGTAGAATACCAAAAGCCCGAAGCTGAACGAAAACGCACACTGCTGCCAAGCTACTTACAGTTTAAAACCAGTAAAATTAAAGTGTAAATAGGCTTGCTATTTTTGTGTGTAGATGGTATCAATGGCTGCAACAATTGTTTGGCACATAGTTATAAGTTGTTGGTTGGTAATAATTAATGGTGGTGCTATGCGCATGCTTTTATTGTTAAATAAAAACCAATCGCTTATCAAGCCATTGGCTATGCATTGTTTTATTACGGCATAATTGGTGTCAAAGCTATCAAACTCAATAGCCATCCATAAGCCAGCGGTACGCACGGCTTGTATTATTGGGTGTTTAATGTGGTGTAGTAGCAGTTGCTCCTTTTGTTTAACACTATTTATATAACCACCTTGTAGCAGTACTTTAAAGCCTGCCATACCTGCTGCACAACTTACTGGATGGCCACCAAACGTTGTAATATGCCCAAGTACAGGATTGCTGGTAAGTGTACCCATTAGGCGCTTATCGGCTATAAATGCACCCAGTGGCATGCCGCCGCCAAGTGCTTTTCCTAGCAACAAAATATCTGGCACAATATCATATTGTTCAAAAGCCCAAAGGCTACCGGTGCGGCCAAAGCCTGCCTGAATTTCATCTAAAATAAGTAGTACACAATGCTCGTTACATTTTGCCCTTACCGCTTGCAACCATTTTGCCAAAGGCTTTACAATACCACTTTCGGCCTGCACGGTTTCTATTATTACACAAGCTATGCTGCTATCAATTGCTGCCAATAAATCATCGCTATTAAAATTGTAATGGTAAATATTTGGCAAAAGGGGTCTGAATGCTGTTTTAAAATATTCATCGCCCATTACACTTAGGGCACCTTGCGTACTGCCATGGTAGCCTTTTTTACAGCTAATAATGTTGCTGCGGTTAGTAATACGCTTTGCTAATTTCATAGCACCTTCTGTTGCCTCGGCACCGCTATTGGTAAAGTACACGCAGTTAAGCGATGGTGGCAAATGCTGTGTAAGCAAAGCCGCATAAGCTACTTGTGGTTGTTGGATATATTCGCCATAAACTATTAAGTGCATGTACTGTGCGGCCTGCTGCTGTACGGCTTCAACTACTTTAGGATGACTGTGCCCAATATTGGCAACACTAAAACCGCTAATCATATCAAGGTATTGCTTGCCATGTATATCGTACAGCCAAATGCCTTCTGCTTTAGCCATTTCTAAGCCTATTGGCGCATTGGAAGTTTGTGCTACATGGTTTAAAAACTGGTTACGAAGAGACATGATGGTTTGGAGTTTATGTAGTTTGGAGTTTATGCAGTTTAAGAAGTTTATGCAGTTTAAAAGTTTATGTAGTTTAAGAAGTTTATGTAGTTTGGAGTTTGGAGTTTGGGGTTTATGGTTAAATGATTTATTTAGTTTAAGAAGTTTATGTAGTTTAAGAAGTTTATGCAGTTTGGGGTTTGGAGTTTGGGGTTTATGGTTAAATGATTTATTTAGTTTAAGAAGTTTATGCAGTTTAACCCACAACATTTTAGAAGGTAAAGGTAGCTTATGAAATAGTTACTACTGCTTCTATTTGTTACAGGGCAAACGTATTATAATTTGCGATTTTATACTAATAAGGCAGTTAATTATGTTTAGAAGATAAACTAACTTTTTGCTAAACAGTTTTCTATCGGTTGATGAGACACCAAGCGATAGAGAATGGCATTTTTACCACGATGAATTGCCTATCGTAAACCTAGAATGACATTTCTACAACCATGAATAGCCCATCGTAAACCTAAAGTGACATTTCTACAACCATGAATAGCCCATCGTAAACCTAAAGTGACATTTCTACAACCATGAATTGCCTAACGTAAACCTAAAGTGACATTTCTACAACCATGAATTGCCCATCGTAAACCTAAAGTGACATTTCTACAACCATGAATTGCCCATCGTAAACCTAAAG
>JASGCX010000124.1 GCA_030053925.1 Flavobacterium sp. | reverse complement strand
CGCTCAGCCTTGCCAATGATGCTGCACCTTATATGCACCTCGAAAATCGCCGCCCACAAGGCACAGACAATTTATATGGGTTGCTTCATGCCATCAAAAACAAACTTCAAATAAAATTCACTTATCAAAAATTTTGGGAAGAAACACCAACCCAAAGAACGGTAGAACCTTATGCCTTAAAAGAATTTAACAATCGCTGGTATTTACTAGCTAAAAATATGGGCGACGGTATTGTAAAAAGTTTTGCATTAGACCGCCTAACGCATCTATCATTTACCAATAAGCCCTTTACATCTACCCCAAATTTCAACATTGCAGCACATTATCAATATAGCTTTGGCATCATTAGCCCCAATGATGAAAACCCCCAAACTATTGTGTTATCGTTAGATGCCTATCAAGGTAAATACATTAAAACCTTGCCCCTGCACCACACGCAGCAAATTTTGCTAGATAACAACGAGGAATTGCAAATACAGCTAACGCTACATATAACACACGATTTTGTGATGGAACTATTATCGCTTGGCGCACATGTAAAAGTGCTACAACCGCAAGTACTAATTAATGAACTAAAAGCAGCTTACCAAGAAGCTTTGCAGCAGTATCAAAAAAATATTTGAATAATATTTTGCTATTTCCAAAAATCGTTTTTACTTTGGCAGTAACAAAATATTCTATTCTATGCCAAGCATAACACCACAAAGAAAATTTAAAGGTACAGATGTAGATATGCTTACTACATCATCGGTAATTATAGATAATGCCATCACTCACCAAGACTATTTAGTAACCAAACGCAGCGTATGGGCAGGTACATTTTTTAGTAATATACAATTACGTATAGATGCTGCCGTAAACAAATACATAGGGGTAGATACTGCCAAAAACTTACGCAATGCTACTGCGGCTTTACGTGGTATTCAAAAACAAGCCCTCAATGTATTGGCATTATTAAATGTACAAATTACACAAGACTTTAAAAAAATGCCCGAACGTAGAGATGAATTGCTAAATACACTTGGTTTTAAAGACTATTACAGAGATGCTTCCGCTAAAAACCAAGCAGCATTAATAAAACTGTTATTTAATTTTAAACAAAATATTGATGCTACTATAAAAGCCGAAATGGTTGCCAAAGGTGCCACCGAGGCAGATATTACAGCCTTAGTAGGCTTTGCCGATACATTGCAAACTGCCAATGTAAAACAAGAAAGTTTTAAAACACAACGCCCCACAATTACCGCAGAGGCAATTACAGAGTTAAACAATATTTACGATGATGTAATAGCCATAGCAAAAATAACCGCCAAAATATATAAAGATAACCCTACAGTAAAAGCAAGTTTTAGTTATAGCAAAGTATTAGCAGCACAAAAAGCAGCCACTACTACAAAAAGCGCAACTGCTACTAGTACCACCGCTGGCAAATAAAATATAGTATAAGCACTTGCAACAAAATTGAAACTATTGCCGCATAGTTCTAAATACCTGCCGCACAGTTCTAAGCATTTTAAGCGAGGTAGATATTGTTGCCACATAGTTCTAAATAGCTGCCGCATAGTTATAAGCAATTTAAGCGAGGTAGATATTGTTGCCACATAGTTCTAAATAGCTGCAACATAGTTATAAGTATTTGCAGCAAGATAAAAAACATTGCCACATAGTTCTAAATAGCTGCAACATAGTTATAAGTATTTGCAGCAAGATAAAAAGCATTGCCACATAGTTCTAAATAGCTGCCGCATAGTTATAAGCATTTGCAGCAAGATAAAAAGCATTGCCACATAGTTCTAAATAGCTGCAACATAGTTATAAACTTATGCAGCAAAGTACAAATAGTTGCAGTATAATTGTAAACCTTTTACAAAAAAAACTTTATCCATATTTATGCAGTATAGCAACACTTTGGCCAAAGCCATTATTGTAATACTTTATTAACCCAAGCCTAAAGGCATGGGTTAATAAATACGTTTTTCGTTTACATTTTTTTTTATTATCACTCAACCATTTTACACGTTATTGGTTATTTAAGCAATCGTTATCGTAAAATATTTTTTTCATTAGAAGTTAGCATTTATTGTAGTACTACATTTGCAACGATATTAACAAAACCATAATCTTGCTTTATGACCTGGAAACAAGTCTTCTCAACATCAGTAGGTAAAAAGCTTACCATGGCGTTTACCGGTATTTTCCTTATTTTGTTTTTAGTTATTCACGCTGCACTTAACGCCTGTATTTGGGCAATGGATGATGGCGAAATGTTTAACAAAGGCGCTCATTTTATGGGTAGCAATGTGGTACCACGCATTTTAGAAATTGGCTTATTTGCTGGTTTTATTTTACACATTGTGCAAGCTTATGGCCTTACACTTAAAAACAAAAAAGCAAGAACTATTGGTTACCAAGTTGCTTATGGCAATAGAGGTAGCAAATGGTATAGCCGTAGCATGGCACTTTTAGGCACTATTATTTTGTTGTTTTTAGTTATTCATTTAACAGATTTTTGGTATCCTAATCGCTCTAACCAAGGTTTTTTATTGGGTGAAGAAATTAACTTATACCAAAAAATGCAAGAAACCTTCAGTCAATTATGGGTGGTTATAGTTTATGTAGCTGGTTGTATTTCTTTGGGTTATCACCTAGCACATGGTTTTCAAAGTGCTTTTAAAACATTAGGCGTACACAACAAACGTTATCATGTAATGTTTAGCAGTTTAGGTGTAGGTTTCTCAATAGTTATTGCTGTATTGTTTGCCCTAATGCCTATTAGTTTTTATATGGGTTGGGTATAGTTGGTCTGAACTTGGATTTGGTAGGATTATATAGATTTATTGGATGATGCATGTAAAACAAGTGCCATCATTAAATCAACTAAATCATCAATAAGTAAAGAAAAAACCGTACAAGTAGGCAGTTAATAGCTTAGTGTAAACTTGCAACAGAAGCTAAATACTTGCACAAAAGCTGGTGACACAAAAAATATTGCACAGTTTTGATGGTTAAAAGCCCATAATGGCAATTAGTAAATCTTAATTATCAATTCTTAATTGAATAGTATGTTAAACGCAAAAATTCCTGTAGGCCCGTTAGACAACAAATGGACAGATTACAAAGGCCATTGCAAACTGGTAAATCCAGCTAACAAACGTAAACTAGAAGTAATTGTAGTAGGTACAGGTTTGGCAGGTGCTTCTGCTGCGGCTTCTTTGGGCGAAATGGGTTATAAAGTAAAAGCCTTTTGTTTTCAAGATAGCCCCCGTCGTGCACATTCAATTGCGGCACAAGGTGGTATTAATGCTGCTAAAAACTATCAAAATGATGGTGATAGCGTTTTTCGCTTATTTTATGATACAATTAAAGGTGGCGACTACCGTGCAAGAGAGGCCAATGTGCATCGTTTAGCAGAGGTAAGTGCCAATATTATAGACCAATGCGTGGCGCAAGGTGTACCTTTTGCACGTGAATATGGCGGCTTATTAAGCAACCGTAGTTTTGGTGGTACGCAAGTACAACGTACATTTTATGCGGCTGGTCAAACTGGTCAGCAATTATTAATAGGTGCTTACCAAGCCCTAGAGCGTCAGGTAGCATTAGGAAATGTGAAAATGATGGCTCGCCACGAAATGCTAGACGTGGTAATGGTAGATGGTAAAGCACGTGGTATTATTGCACGCAACTTGGTAAATGGCAAATTAGAGCGTCATTTTGGTAATGCCGTATTGTTATGTACTGGCGGTTATGGTAATGTGTTCTATCTATCTACCAATGCCATGGGCAGTAATGTAACCGCAGCTTGGAAAGCCCACAGAAAAGGTGCTGCTTTTGCAAACCCTTGTTACACACAAATTCACCCAACTTGTATACCAGTAAGTGGCGATCACCAAAGTAAACTTACCCTAATGAGCGAAAGTTTGCGCAACGATGGTAGAATTTGGGTACCCACAAAACAGGGCGATACAAGAAAGCCAAACGAAATACCTGAAGAAGAAAGAGATTATTACTTAGAAAGAAGATACCCTGCATTTGGTAACTTAGTACCACGTGATGTAGCTAGTAGAGCTGCTAAAGAACGTTGCGATGCGGGCTATGGTGTAGGTACAAGTAAACAAGCAGTTTACCTAGATTATGCTGCCGCTATTGAACGTTATGGCAAAATAGAAGTAAGCAAACAAGGTAACGACCACGCTTCTGCTGAAGAAATTACCGCATTAGGTAAGCAAGTGGTAAAAGAGAAATATGGCAACTTGTTTGACATGTACGCTAAAATTACTGGCGAAAATCCATACGAAGTACCAATGCGCATTTACCCTGCGGTGCACTACACAATGGGCGGCTTGTGGGTAGATTATGAATTACAAACCACTTTACCAGGCGTATTTGCCTTAGGCGAAGCTAACTTTAGCGATCATGGTGCAAACCGCTTAGGTGCAAGTGCTTTAATGCAAGGTTTGGCCGATGGTTATTTTGTAATTCCTTACACTTTGGGTAACTATTTAGCTGATGAAATTTACGCAAAAGCTATTTCTACAGATCATCCAGCATTTGCAGATGCAGAAAAAGCCGTTGCCGATAGAATTGATACCTTAATGAATATTAAGGGCAAGCAAAGTGTAGAAAGCTTTCACAAACGTTTGGGAAAAATTATTTGGGAAAAATGTGGTATGGCCCGAAACGAAGAAGGCTTAAAACAAGCCATTGCAGAGGTGCAAGCTTTGAAAGCAGAATTTTGGAGCGATGTTAGAATACCAGGAAGCATTAACGAAATGAACCCCGAACTAGACAAAGCAAACCGAGTTGCAGACTTTATAGAACTAGGAGAATTGATGTGTAAAGATGCCTTGAACCGTAACGAAAGCTGTGGTGGTCACTTTAGAGAAGAGTACCAAACACCAGAAGGCGAAGCATTACGTGATGATGCCAACTTTATGTATGTTGCAGCGTGGGAATTTGCAGGCGAAAGCAACTGGAACTTGCACAAAGAGCCGTTGAATTACGATGTGATTAAACCAAGTCAAAGGAATTACAAATAAGTAATCAAAATAGAACGCAGATTTTCATGGTTATCAGGATAAAATGAGAGGTGATTATGCCA
>JASGCX010000063.1 GCA_030053925.1 Flavobacterium sp. | reverse complement strand
TCTGATTTTAAATGAACTTTTGTTAAAGTAATTAAAGCACTACAGCCAACATTAGATTTAGCATTATTGGGCTTCACGAATATTGCCTCAACATTTGTGCTTTTGTTCGGGCTTCTCGTTCAAGCTTCGGCTGTTTGCATTGCTGTACTTGCCGCCGCCGCCGCTGCTTTCACCAACAGTAGCTATTAACTTACGCCATCGTTGTCTCGTTGTGTGAATTAAACCTACCAATCACACAGTAATTTACTATCTCGCAAATATGGCGGCCTAATTGCTAGTTGGCAACAATTACATTTGCCAAAAACTACCACTTTGAAGCATCTAGCAGCAGTTAATAAATATTTATGGCGGTACAAAACCCGCTTTTTTTTGGGCATTTTGTTTATTCTCTTGTCTAATTATTTTCGCATTTTGGCACCGCAAGTGTCTGGCTATGTGGTAGATAAAGTAACGCAGGTAATAAAACAACAAAACGGCAATACGCTTACTACGCAGCTTTCTCGCAATGTGAGCTACGATATTTTGGTAAAAAAACTGATAAGCGTAGTTGAAAATAGAGAGATTTCGTTTGGCAATATGATTATTTTAAGCGGCATCACCTTGCTAATACTAGCTGTTTTGGGCGGCTTTTTTATGTTCTTAATGCGCCAAACCATTATTGTGATGAGCCGCCACATTGAGTTTGACCAAAAAAATGACATTTACAAGCATTACCAAAAGCTAGATGTGAGCTTTTATAAAGTACACAGCACCGGCGACTTAATGAACCGCATTGCAGAAGATGTGAGCCGTGTAAGGATGTACACTGGCCCAGCATTGATGTATGTGATTAACCTAACATCTACCATTATTTTTAGTGTGTATTTTATGTGGCGCGCCAACTGGCAATTAACACTGTATGTACTAGCACCATTGCCTATTTTGGCCATTGCTATTTACTCAGTTAATACCTTGATTCACAAGAAAAGTACGGCTATACAAGGCTTACTATCTCACCTTACCACTACCGCACAAGAAAGCTATTCGGGCATACGAGTAATTAAATCGTTTGTACAGGAAAAAGCTATGTTGCGCTTTTTTAATGCCAATAGTGAAAAGTACAAGCAAAGTGCCATTAGCCTTGCCAAACTTGAAGCCATTTATTTCCCTACAATGGCTTTGTTAATAGGCATTAGTACCTTGCTTACAATTGCTATTGGTGGTTGGTACCATGCATCGGGCCATCAACCAGAAGTAAGTGCTGGCACTATTACAGAGTTTGTAATTTATGTAAACTTGCTCACCTTTCCTTTTAGTGCTATTGGATGGACGGCCAGCATGATGCAACGTGCGGCTGCATCGCAAAAAAGACTGAACGAGTTTTTAGATACCAAACCAAATATTGTAGACAATGCACCAAGGCAAGCCCAAACCTTAAACGGTGATATTGTATTTGATAACGTCACTTTTACCTACAACCATACAGGTATTACGGCCATTAAAAATTTTAACCTTACTATAAAAGAAGGTGAAAAAATATTAGTGATTGGTAAAACAGGTAGCGGCAAAAGTACCTTGGCGCAATTGCTGCTGCGCTTTTACAACCCTAACGAAGGCGGCATATCTATTAACCAGCAAGCTTTGGCAAACATTAATTTACACCAATTGCGTGAACAGGTAAGCTATGTACCACAAGATGTGTTTTTGTTTAGCGATACCGTAGCCAATAATATCAGTTTTGGTTTACCAGAAAAAGCCTCGCAAAAAGTGATAGAATCTGCAGCAAAATTTGCAAGCGTACACAATGAAATTTTGGGCTTTGATAAGCAATACGAAACCATGATAGGCGAACGTGGTGTAACACTTAGCGGTGGGCAAAAGCAACGCATAGCCATAGCAAGAGGCTTGATTAAAAACCCTGAAATTGTGGTGTTTGACGATTGTTTAAGTGCCGTAGATGCTAAAACAGAAAATGAAATTGTAACCAACTTGTACCAATATTTACAACAGAAAACAGCCATCATTATTACGCACCGCATCTTCTCTACTTTTAGGTTCAATAAAATTGTGGTATTGGAAGAAGGAAGTATTCTTGAACAAGGAACGCATGACGAATTAATGCAAAAAGAAGGCTATTATGCGCAATTGTATCACTTGCAGCTTACTGCAAATAATGATGATAATGCAGCAATAGCAAGTGTTTTGGCAGATTAAATAGTTTTTTTTCAAAAGACTAAGCAAAATTTTTGTAATTCGCAAACAACACTATATTTGTAACTCACAACATTCGCACAACAAAAACTAATTTTAACAGTGGCGTACGATAACAACGACAAGCAGAAAGATAGTGTTTACAGTAAACGCATTAGAGCAGGTAAAAAAAGAACTTACTTTTTTGATGTAAGAGAAACAAGAGGCAATGATTTCTACCTAACCATTACCGAAAGTCGTAGGCGCTTTGATAGTGATGGCTACGATAGGCACAAGATTTTTGTGTACAAAGAAGATTTTAACAAATTCATTAAAGCATTAAACGAAGCTGTTGAATATGTGAAAACTGATTTAATGCCCGACTTCGATTTTGATGCGTTTAACCATGAATATCCCGAAGATGGTGAAGGTGCTTACCTACCCGAAGGTGCCGAAAAGATAACTGTTGCACCTACAGCTATTGTAACAGAACCAACAGTAAGTGCTGTACCTTCAGCCAATTTTATAGAAGAAGTAGATAAATGGTAATTACCATTTTGCAATAATTTTAAAGTGCCATTGATACAAAATCAATGGTGCTTTGTTTTGGGTAATTGCGGCATGTTTTTGATTGTAATCCATTTGCCCGAAGGCGCAAAAAAACAAAGGCTACACGTTAAGGTTGCCTTTGTTTTAGGTTTATAGTATGCTTAGTCTAGTGCAAATGGCTTTCCCTATTTACCTAACAAGCAGTTGTACCTTGCCATAACTTTCTATGTTATTTGCCGGTAGAAGTACCAATGGTTTTATTGTCTAAAGAGTATTTGTAGCGTTTAATAGCGTTTACAATAGATTGTGCAATGGTTTCTTGGCCTTCTTTGCTGTTTAGGTAATCTTCTTCTTCTGGGTTGCTAATGTAGCCCGTTTCTACTAGTACCGCTGGCATAACTACGGCTTGCAATACCCAAATACCTTTTTGGCGTTGTAGTGCTTGCCTATTTACACGGCCAGCTTTTTCAAATTCTTCCTCTATGGTTTCGGCTAACGATTTGCTTCTATCAAAATACAATCTTGTTCTTAGGTTTATGGCAGTCATTTCTTCTACCGAGCCTTTGGTAAATTCTTTTACGCTTTGTGCAGATGTACTATCTAAATACAAACTCTGGTTTTCTCGCATGGCTAGTTGCTTGTCATCGTTTTTATGCGCCCCCCAAATATAGGTTTCGGTGCCTTTGGCAGGGTTTGGTACATAGTAGGTGCGGTATTGTTTTTTCTGCACTTTGCGTTTCTTGTTGCCCTTGCCTACGGTTACAGTTTGGGTACCAATATATTCTCTATGTGGTGTTGGCTTAACACTATTGCAGTGTATAGATACAAACAAATCGCCTTTAGCATCGTTGGCAATATTGGCTTTAGTGGGTGGTGAGTGAAAAATATCGGTTTTGCGAGTTAAAACAAGTTCTATTTCAGGCATTTGTTCACGCAGTAGTTCTTCTAGTTTTAACGAAATAGCAAGTGCTACATTTTTTTCGTAAGAATATTTGCCCTCTGCACCGCCATCTTTACCACCATGGCCCGGGTCAATTACTATTTTTCTTAAACGAGATTTTTGTACATTGGGTGCATACGTAGTGAAAGAAGTACAAAGTATTGCTAGAAAGCTTAACAAAAACAACGCAGCATATTTTCTTACAATCATATCTAAAAAGTTAAAGCATTTTAATTAAGAGGTCATTTACATTTCAGCACCTATTTTTGCCATCATTTTATATGAACAAACAAGGTAAAATTAACGAAAAAAAGGTTTGGGCTATTGTGGCCTCGGTTGTTTTTTTTATTGTAACAATGCATGTAAGTGCAAGTGTAGCTAATAAATTTCATTTTTCGGAATTAACAAACACATTAGATACCGTTCCAAAAAGTAGAAGGCGGCCAATAGCTACTACATTACCAACCACAGCCGATACTATTAAAAAGTTCTCAGCCATAGATAGTGCCACTAAAGCCCAAGCCGATAGCATTAATACCATAGATACATTAACTATCTCGAAAGACTCGCTAGATGCGCCTATAAAGTACAAAGCGTCTGATTCTGGTGTGTTAATTATACCTACCAAAGAGTTTATTTTATATGGCAAAGCCAATGTGAGTAATAAAGATGTTACACTAGATGCTGCCACCATTAAATACGACCAAACGGGCCAAATGGTTAAAGCTTATGGCTCTACCGATACCACGGGCAACCCCAACAGCAAGCCCAACCTTATACAGGGCGATATGAAAACCATTAGTGATTCTATTTTATTTAGCCTAAAAACCTTTAAAGGGCTTACTAAAAATACTTATGTACAGCAAGGTGAAATGTTTATACATTCCGATGTTTCTAAAAAAGTAAGTGCCAATGAATATTATGGTTACAGAAACCGCTTTACCACTTGCAACTTAGATACACCGCATTTTTCTATTCGCTCTCGCAAAATAAAAATGATTAGCAACAAGCTAGCAGTAAGTGGCCCTGCGTCACCAGAATTTGAGGGTGTGCCTATACCAATAGGTATTCCTTTCGGTATTTATCCATTGGTGCAAGGCAGACATTCTGGTATTTTGCCGCCAGCCTTTACCGTAAGTGAAGATTATGGTTTGGGGCTAGAAGGCTTGGGCTATTACAAAGTAATTAGCGAATATATAGACGTAGTTACCAGGGCTAACTTATATAGCTATGGTGGCTGGAACTTGAATGTAAGCCCTAAATACCAAAAGCGTTATCGCTTTAATGGCGGCTTAAACATTACGTTTCAAAACACCAAAGCATTAAACAGAAGTTATGGTTTTAGCGGCTCTAGCCTTCCAAAAGAAGAGTTTAATAGTACTAAATCGTACAGCATCAACTGGCAGCACTCACAAGATGCTAGGGTAAGGCCAGGAACCAACTTCTCGGCTAGCGTAAACTTTGCTAGTAGTAGGTACAACCAAACGGTTTTAAACAATCCTTACTTGAACTTTCAAAACCAATTAAGTTCTACCATTAATTATAGTAAAGATTTTAGAGGCAAGGCCAATTTGTCTGTTTCGGCCAATCACAACCAAAACAACACAACCCGTTTTGTAAACTTAAGCTTGCCAAATATTGGGTTTAACGCAAATACTTTTTATCCATTTCAAAAAAAGGAAAGTGTAGGTACTAGCAAATGGTACGAGAAATTAGGTGTTGGTTATAGTGGTTCGTTTAGCAACCAAATATCTTACTACGATACTGCAAGTATAACACTTAGAAAATTGTTAGATACTACACAATGGGCAGCCACGCACAATATTCCTATTAGTTTAGCATTGCCTGCTTTGGGGGCAGTTATCATTAGCCCAAATATTTCGTACTCCGAAAACTGGTATGCGCAAAAAACAATTTTAACTTGGAATAATGGCATTAAGCGCCTAGATACATCTATGGTAAAAGGCCTGTATCGCTCTGCACAAATGAGTTTTGGTGTAAGTGCCAATACTAGAATATTTGGTACCTATCTATTTAAAAAATCTAAAAATATTGTAGCTATTAGGCACGAGATAAGGCCAACAATTGGTTTTACTTACACACCCGATTTGTCTAGCAAATTCTTTTACAATGTGCAAGTAGATACGCTAAAACATTTTATTCGTGTATCTCAATTTGGGTCGAGTGGTTTTGGTGGTACCAATGCAGGTAGCATTAGTTTTGGTATAGATAACTTACTAGAAATGAAAGTGAGAGATCGGTCCGATTCTACAAAACCCAAAGCCACTAAAAAGGTAAAATTGATTGATGGCTTTGGTTTTAGTTCTTCATACAACTTGTTGGCCGATAGTTTTAAACTAGCAACATTTCAGTTTTATGCCCGTACTACTTTATTTGATGTTGTAAATATTACTGGCGGTTTTACCTTAGATCCATACCAAGTAGATGCAACCGGCTTTAGACGAAATTTATACACTTGGAACGCCACAAAACCAAGTTTGGGTAGGCTTACATCTGGTAATATTGCGCTTTCTACACAGTTTAAAAGCAAGCCAAAAGATGCGAAAAAAGACAGTGAACGCATGCCTGTAGACCCATACTTAACACCCGATGAACAACAGCGGCAGTTGCAGTATGCACGTAGTAACCCTGCCGAATTTACCGACTTTAATATTCCATGGAGCTTGAGTTTGAGTTACTCACTTAACTATACCAAATCATTCTCACCTAATTACAAATATGAAACGCAAGTGTTTAGTAGCGTTAACTTTTCTGGTGATTTTAGTCTTACTGAAAAATGGAAAATTGGTGGTAATGGCTACTACGATTTTAACACTGGCGTATTACAACAGTTTAGCATGTTTGTAACTAGAGAAATGCATTGTTGGCAGTTAGCTATAAATGTAAGCCCATTAGGGTTGTACCGTTCATTTAACATCACCATCAGCCCTAAATCGGGTATTTTACGAGACTTAAAAATTAATAGAACTAGAACGTTCTCTAATTATTAAAGTAAGATTTATTGCAATGCGGTTAACCAATTTTATGCACAATATGTTGATTCTTTTTAAGCAGAAAAAATGCCGCCAATACTAATTTCGATGCAAATAGTTTCGCTATGAGGTTAAGCACCCCGCAATTAGAAATTTTAGAAAAATTTATTGAACAAGATTTATCTAGCACCATACTTACTCGTGCAAAAGATACCGTAAAAAAGGTACATCGCCTTCAGCTTATCGGCAATAGTAATATTCAAGCCACTGTGTCAGGGTCTAATTTTGAATTTTATAATGTAAAATTAAAAATTGAAAAAAAAGTAACGGCCACATGCAACTGCCCTTATTTCATATCGTATTACGAAAACTGTAAGCATATTGCCGCTACTGCATTAAGTGTTACTTCCAAAGAATCAAACATCGTTAAGAATCAATCTTCAAAAGCAAAACTGGTACAAATGGCATCAACTGTAACAAAAATAGAAAATAATATATTGCCATTAATTTCTATGGAATACGAACTTAAAGGACTGCCAGACTTTTGGGAAATTAAAGCTATACCTGCTGTTGGGGATAAAGCATTTAATATTAGTGCCAATAAATACAAATATATTATAAAAGAATCTAATGGTGGAAGGCGCTTTGACATGATTGATACTAAAAATAAACTCGCACAGTTTATTGAAAAAGCGGATAGAAATAACTATGTAATTGTTGGCTGCAATTGTCAGCATTTTAAGGCTATAGAACCCTGCTTTCACATATATGGTCTATTGTTGATACTTGAAGAGAAATTTCACAAATACTATTTTAAACAGTTTGATAATCTTTCTGAAGAAAAAAATAGATTATTAAAACCTTATGGCTTTATTTTAGAAGATGAGATGGCTAAAGAATTTGAGTTTGACTTTAACTATAATGGAAACCTGGTATTAAAAAACTTACCTAAAGGTTTATTGCCACTTTTTAAAGATAAGGATCCAGATTGGGAAACTGTAACCCAAAATTTACCCATAAATAAAGTTAAAACTATACAACCCATCAACAAACCAGTAGTTAATAACACTAACAACGCTGCAAAACCCGTTGAACCTTTTGACTCAGCTATATTGTTTAATTTGAATAAAAATGCTTTGCAAGGCTTTAGAATTGAAGGTTTTAAAATAACACAAAAGGGCGAAAAACAATCTTATACCAGCCAAAGGTTGCGTTCAAAAGACGATTTAATGATATTTAATAATGCGCCTATTGGATTGCAGAATGGATTGTTTAATATTATTGAAAATAATTTGGTGACACTATTAAAGGAAAATACAAACGCCCATAATATATCGGAAAATCAGCCTTTTAGAAACTTACGAGAAGATCAAATAGAATTAATAGATATAGAATATATAAATGCTTTTAGAGAAATGGCAGACTATTTGGCACAATGGAAACATCTATATTTTTTACCAAACAACTACTCGTTCTCAAATAATAATGTGAAGCCTTGCCAATTTGCTAACGAAGCTTTAGATTATAAAATTCAATTACTGCAAACCCATAAAACTATTTCTATTGAACTACACTTGTACAATAAACAAACAGATGTAATATTTGATAATTATACCACGCATAAGTTTTTAATACTGCATAACAATACCTTTTATTTTGCACCAAAAGGTTTAAACCTAGTAAAAAAATTGCTGCCATACGGCAAGTTAATGGCACCTATTGCTGCAAAAATGGACTTTATTAAGCAAATAGTACTACCACTATCAACCAAATTTAATATTGATATGGGCAATGTAATAAAAACAAATACTATTACTTTGCTACCAGAACCAAGGGTATATTTAAGCGAACTGAACGAGAAATATTTAATGATTACGCCAAAATGGCTGTATGATGTGCATGAAATGGATAATGACAAAGACACAAGCACCACTTTAGAACTTGACAACGAACTGTTAACCATTACTAGAGATGTTAATCAAGAAAAAAGTTTGGTAGATGTATTACGAACACTACACCCTACTTTTCAACATCAAAACAACGAATATTTTTACCTGCATTTTGACGATGTGATGAAGAAAAACTGGTTTTTAACCATGTATCAGCAATTGCAGGAATTAGAGATTCCTATTTTTGGGATGAACAACCTAAAACGCTTTAAATACAATACCAATAAACCCATAATGGATTTTAAAGCCGGCAGCGGTACCGATTGGTTTGATATACAAATGCAAGTAAGCTATGGCAACGAAGTAGTACCACTTGCTAACTTACGCAAAGCCATTATAAATAAACAGCAATTTGTACTTTTAAGCGATGGTACTTTGGGCATGTTGCCCGACGAATGGATTAAAAAATTTTCATCCCTAATGCGCATGGGTACTGTAAAAGGTGATGATTTGCAGGTAAGCAAATTGCACTGGACGGTAATAGACCAACTACACGAACAAATTACCGAAGAAAATATATTTGAAGAAATATTGGCTAAAAAAGAACGATTAAAAAATATTAATGACGTAAAAAACGTAAAACTTCCTACCAATATAAAAGCCACATTACGAGATTATCAAATAGCGGGCTTTCAGTGGATGAATTTACTAGATGAAATGGGCTGGGGTGGTTGCCTTGCAGACGATATGGGCCTTGGTAAAACCTTGCAAACACTCAGTTTTTTAAGTGGCTTACAAAAAAAATATAAAGGCGAAACACATTTAATTGTTTGCCCAACATCGTTAATTTACAATTGGCAAAACGAAATAAACAAGTTTACGCCACATTTAACCTATTATATACATTACGGCAACGACCGTGAAATGATAGAACACGATATTGTTAATGCAGATATAGTAATAACTAGTTACGGTGTTTTGCGTAGCGATATAGAACAATTTTCGCAATACAAATTTGGCTATATTATTTTAGATGAAAGCCAAGCTATAAAAAACCACTTATCGCAAACAGCCAAATCGGTACAACTTATTAAAGGTAGAAATAGATTAATTTTAAGCGGTACGCCTGTACAAAACAACACCTTCGACCTATATGCCCAGTTTAACTTTATAAACCCAGGCTTGCTTGGTAATATGGAATTTTTTAAAACCGAATTTGCCAACCCCATAGATAGAGACAATAATAAAGAAAAATCGGAAGAGTTAAGAAAGCTGGTTTACCCCTTTATGCTTAGGCGCACAAAAGAGCAAGTAGCAAAAGATTTGCCCCCTAAAACAGAAACCATTTTATGGTGCGAAATGGAAGGCAAGCAACGCACTATTTACAACAGTTTTAAAGAAGAGTATCGTAAAAATATTATGCAAAAAATTGAGAACGAGGGCTTTGCCAAAGCAGGCATATATATACTAAGTGGGCTTACCAAACTACGCCAAATATGCGATAGCCCTGCCATTTTAAACGAACCAGAAGCCTACCCAAATGTGAGTGTAAAAATTGATGAACTGATGCGTGAAATAGGCGAAAATGCCAGTAACCACAAGGCTTTAGTGTTTAGCCAATTTACCACTATGTTACAGTTAATTGCTAAAGAGTTAGATAAAAATGGGATAGCCTATTATTACTTAGATGGCAGTACTACCGCCGACAATCGCAAAGCGGCTGTACAAAATTTTCAAACAAATGACCAGGTTAAAATATTTTTAATTAGCCTTAAAGCTGGTGGTGTAGGGCTAAACCTTACCGCCGCCGATTATGTGTATATGGTAGATCCTTGGTGGAACCCTGCGGCCGAACAGCAGGCCATTGATAGAACTCACCGTATAGGGCAGCAAAAAAGTGTTTTTGCTTACAAGCTTATTTGCAAAGATTCAATAGAAGAAAAAATACTACAACTTCAGCAAAAGAAAAAAACATTAAGTGCCGATTTGATAAGCGACGAAAATGGCTTTGTAAAAAAACTAACGGTAGACGATGTGGCTTACTTGTTTAGTTAATTGTGCCTTTGTTTAAAATAGTATATCAATTACAACTCGCACTAACTTGTACAAAAAATTAAAAACTATCTATAAACGCTAAAATATAGGGCAATGTTTTTTTGGAAGGTGTAAGGCTAATAGGGTTTGCACTTGCAGTTTTTATTACTCTATTGTCAAAATAATAATCACCATTAATTCGTGAAACTGCTATTAAAGTAAACTCTGTATTTACAGGTACATTAAGCGTAAAAAAAGTTTTATTTTCTGCGTTACTTAATAAGTTGATAGTGGTTTTTATGTTTTTTAATACAGCAAAAACAACCGTGTTTTTATTGGTAAAATTGGGTGGTAAAATTACGTTGATTTTAGTTTTAGCAACATTACTATCTACGTAATTTGCTGCGCCAAACCATCTAATTCTGTTGGTGGTAAACTCGTAGCCTAAAATTCTGCTACCGCTACCATTGCTATTATCTTTCCAAAGGTCTATTTTGCCATCGGTTGATGGCGACCATGCAAACACACTGTCTTTAAAGTACTTAATAGCATTGCCTGCAAAGAATTTCATATTGCTATTGGCAGTGCTGTCTTTAAGTCTAATTTTTATCTGCGAATTTGGTGCTAGTGCTACCTCTTGACCATCTTTTGTTAGTTTAATATCGCAATAAGTGCTTGCTTCTAATAGTGAAAAGATATTGGTAGTTGGTGCTGCATATTTTATAAAATCGCCTTTCTTTTTAAGCCAAACAATTTCTGCTTTTATCTTGCTGCTGTTGCCAGTAATTGGGCTGCCGTTTCCATTGGTACAGCTATTTGCAGAAATGATAACTTGCAAGCTATCGCCAAAATTCAATTTGCTTTCATTTCGGCAATCAAAACTATCTACAAAGCTGGTGCCTTTAGTTATTTCGGGAAAAATGCTTTTATTAAATACGGTTAATGTAAAGGCGCTATTAGACCAAGCGGTATCGTTAAGTGGGCTGTTTGTGTAAGACACAAATTCGTCTGATACAGCTTTGTTGCATGCGCTAAAAGCCCCAACCGCCGCAAGTGTAATTAAAATATGTTTGAAAAATTGCTTCATTTTTTACTTGTTTTATTTGCAATTATTGTAACAGCATTATTGCTATTGCTTTTTGTAAATGCTTCTGTAACGGATTGGTTTACAGTAATGATGCTTTAATTACCAATGCCGTTGCTGTTTAGTTTTAATCGTACACCAAGTGTTAAACCCGCAGCATTAAAACGTTGACTATAGCCCGCTACGGAGGTGTTTGTGTTAGAAATACCATATCTAAAATAGGGTTCAGCAAAAACAGCAAATCGTTGGCCAATGTTGCGAATAATGCTTACACCTGCATATAAACTCAAGTTTAAATTGCTGTTGTAAAAACCGTTGTTGTTTTTAGCACTTAATGGTACTAATTGAAACGAAGTGTCTAAAGTTTCGCCGTGATACCACGATGTAAGGTTGGCTATAATACCACCGTTAATAGCATAATGCCAATTATCGTTACCATTTTCGTAGCTTAGTAGCAATGGTATTTCTAAGCTTTTGTAATGGTTATTGGTAATGCGTTTTCTATAGCCAATTTGCTGCACGGTAGCAGTATCTCTCACGGTTGTATCGCTAAGGCCACCACCACGTACAATAGTACGAACCGTAACCACACTTGTTGTGGTAATAATACTGTCTGATTTACTGGAAAACTGCTCGTTGCGTTGTGTATATTGTAAGCCCGATTTAATTAAAAAATTATCATTGATAGTTTTGCTTACTCTTAGGCCCAAAGTAAAGCCACCATTCATTTTGGTGGTGCTATCTATACGTTGCAAATAATTGTCGCTTACACCATTGGCAAATACGTTTTTCATGGTATAATCTACCGAACCATAGGCTTCTAAATACCAAGTAGCTGGTTTGTAATTGGGGCAGTCTAAGCCAAAAATCTTGCTTCTATTCTTCAACTTTAACAACGTAATATCTTTAGTGTTGTAGTTAAATAATTTAGAAAGAGACACCGTATTTGCTTGCGCAAATTTTGATACAAGATTGTTTGATTTATGTTCTGCTACTACATCGTTTTGTGTAAGTGATAATTCTTGTGGCTGTTTTTTGGTGTTAGCAAATTGGCTATCGGTAGTATTTAATACACGCTTTTTATTGTGTTTGGTTTTAAAAATAGCAACACTACCATCTTTGTTAGCGTTATTGTTGGTTGATTTTTTTTCTTTTTCGATTCTATTATCATTAGCAACCGCCTTAGTACTATTATCGTTATTGTTATTTTGGTTTAATGTAGTGTTGTTATCTATAGTTTCTGTTTTTGATGGTTGATAGGGGTTATTGTTTGGCTGCTTGCTTGGTACTTGGCTTTTTGTGGCAACATCTTCTAAATTTTTTTTGTTGCTAATAAATAAGCAAGTGCCGCAAATCAGTATCAGGCAGGCGGCAGCCACCATGTACCACCGCTTATCTGTCCACCAATATACAATGGGCTTTTTAGTTTCTTTTTCAGCCACAATTTTGTCCCACAGGTCATTGGGTACAAGGCTTTTATGGTTGTGAAGCATATACTTCACAAAGTCATCAAAATTTATTTCGTTCTGCATTATACTGCAATTTTTTCTAATTGTAAAATTTGGTTTTGTAGCATTTTTCTAGCTTTTACTAGTTGGCTACGGCTTGTGCTTGCTTGTATACCAAGCATTTGCGCTATTTCTTCGTGGCTATAACCTTCTATTACGTTTAAGTTAAAAACAATTCTATAACCATCGGGCAGGCCATTAATTAGTTTCATCAATTCTTCCTGCCCCAAACTACTATACGCATAAGATGGTAGTTGTGGGTCGTTATTGTTATCGTCTTTTATTTCTGTAAAATGGATGCGTTTTTTTTGCAAATGTTTTAAAGCTACGTTTACCACAATGCGCCTCATCCAACCCTCAAACGAACCTTCAAACTTAAATTGATGCATGTGTTTGAATATGCGAATAAAACCTTCTTGCAACATATCTTCTGCCTCCATTGCATCATTTGCGTAGCGCATACATATAGACATGAACTTGCCGGCGTATTGCTCAAACAGCAATCGCTGGCTAGTCGCATTGTTATTTACACAACCTTTAATAAGTTCGTGTTCAGTCAAGGGGTATAGTGTTTTTAAGATGTACACGAATAAGACTAGATGCCTTATAAATTACGTTTGATGCCTAACCAAATTATAATTTTAAGATGAAGGTAAAAAAAGCTTGTGAATAGCGGCTAAATTGCATTGTTAAAGATTTATTTTAAACAGGTTTCTTGCAGATACCGCTGAATACGCAGATTTGCTTTAATCAAATTAATGCGTTTGTAGTTGAAGGAATATTTATAATTCTGCGAAATCTGCTTTTTCTGCGAGCGCAAAAGCAAACATTTATGACGCAATTTGAGATAGCAATTATTGGTGGTGGGCCTATTGGTTTGGCTTGTGGTATTGCAGCCAAACAAGCAGGTTTAAGTTATGTGATTTTAGAAAAAGGTTGCCTTACTAATAGCTTGTACAATTATCCTTTGAACATGACTTTTTTTTCTACACCCGAAAAACTAGAAATTGGTAATGTGCCTTTTATGAGCCTAAATGCAAAGCCTACAAGGGCAGAAGCATTGGAATATTATAGGCGTGTAACGCAGTTGCACCAACTGAACCTAAAGTTATTTGAAGCCGTTACAAGTACCAAACGTTTGCCCAATGGCAGCTTTACAATTACTACTTCAAAAAATACGTATCAAGCTAGTAATATTATTGTTTCAACTGGCTTTTACGATATACCGGTATTGTTAAATGTACCCGGTGAGCATTTACCCAAAGTAACACATTACTACAAAGACCCGCATTTTTATGCCTTTCAAAAATTGGTGGTGGTTGGTGCCAATAATTCATCGGTAGATGTGGCTTTAGAAACTTGGCGCAAAGGCGCAGATGTTACTATGGTTATTCGTGATGAAGAAATAGGTACACGTGTAAAATATTGGGCAAGGCCCGATATTGTTAATCGCATTAAAGAAGGTAGCATCAAAGCTTATTTTCAATCGTCTATTTCAGAAATTTCCGAACAAACTGTAACCATACAAACGCCTAATGGTTTGGTAACTATAGAAAATGATTTTGTAATGGCTATGACGGGCTATCAACCCAATTTTACCGTACTTGAGAATTTAGGTGTAGCACTTAGTGATGATGACATTAAACAACCTGTTTACAACCCTGAAACCATGGAAACAAATCAGCCAAATGTGTACTTGGCAGGCGTGGTTTGTGGCGGCATGAATACACACAAATGGTTTATAGAAAACTCTAGGGTACATGCAGATATCATTACAAACGCTATCGTTAATAAGCTATCTAGAAATCGGCAGCAGCAGTCTTAAAACTTTAATTACTTTCGTCCGCAACATCTTATCTCAAAAAAACAAGTTTATATGGGCTTCTTCGATAAATTATTTGGTAAAAAAGAAAAAGAAAGTTTAGACGAAGGACTACAGAAAACCAAACAAGGTTTTTTTGACAAAATAGCCAAAGCCATTGCTGGTAAAGCTTCTATAGATGATGACGTGTTAGATAATTTGGAAGAAGCATTGGTAAATGCAGATGTAGGTATTGAAACTACATTGGCCATTATTAAGCGTGTAGAAGCAAGAGTTGCAAAAGACAAATACGTAAGCACTAGTGAGTTACATACACTTTTGCAGCAAGAAATTGAAGCAGTTTTGGTAGATGCTGATAATACATTGAACAAAAACTTTGAAATACCCGAAGGGCAAAAACCTTACGTGATTTTAGTGGTAGGGGTAAATGGTGTGGGCAAAACAACCACTATTGGCAAGCTTGCACATAATTATAAAAAAGCTGGTTATAATGTAATATTGGGCGCTGCCGATACTTTTAGGGCTGCGGCTGTAGATCAATTGACCATTTGGAGCGAAAGGGTAGGTGTGCCTATTGTGAAGCAAGCTATGGGTAGCGATCCTAGCGCAGTGGCTTTTGATACCGTTACAAGTGCTGTGGCAAAAGGCAGCGATATTGTAATTATAGATACCGCAGGTAGGTTGCACAACAAGGCTTATTTAATGGATGAGTTGACCAAAATAAAACGTGTGATAAAAAAGGTATTACCTACTGCACCCAACGAGGTTATGCTTGTGCTAGATGGTTCTACAGGGCAAAATGCTATTGAACAAGCTAGGCATTTTACTGCCGCCACAGATGTTACATCGCTTACCATTACAAAGCTTGATGGTACTGCAAAAGGTGGTGTGGTATTGGCAATTGCTAATCAATTTAAAATACCTGTGAAGTTTATAGGTGTAGGTGAAAAAATAGACGATTTATTGGTGTTTGATAAACACGAATTTGTTGATAGCCTGTTTAAGTTGTAAAAATAATTATCCCAAATAAACGCAGAAGTTTTAAGAAAATAGCGGTGCTAATCTGCCATATTTGTGGGCAAAATTTTAAAAACTAAAAATAGAAATTCATGAAAAAAATGATGATAGCTTGTGTTGTTGTATTGCTAACCGTAAGTGCACAAGCGCAAATTGGTGGTATGTTTGGCAAAGCAAACGCAGTTGCGGGTGTAGATGCCAATAAATTAACCATGGGCATTATGAGCAAGCTTAAGCCTATACTTGGTTTAACAGCCAACCAAACACCAAAAGTTACCAATGCCATCAATACTTTTTTAGCCGCAAAAGCACAAATAATGCCTTTGTTACAAAGCAACAAAGCCCATTATGCACAAAAGCAATCTACACTGTTTAGCAATTTAAAAACAAAGCTTACAGGCATTTTGCTGCAAAACCAAATGAACAAGTTTTTAGGGCTAAAACCAGCAACTTACACACCAACTAATATTCTATCGCAGTTGTTTTACTAGGTAAATTATACATCAATTTTCTAAAAGGTTCAAGGCTTCGGTTTTGAACCTTTTTTGTGTGCCAATACGTTATGCCAATTATCGGGCCTAATGGCTGAAATATTGTAGCTAGTGCCGTGTAGTGTTTATTAAAAAATTGGGTTTTTATTGAGGCATTTGGTATTGCTCAGAAAATTTTTTTTTTAAAAACTAAAAAAATAGTTGGTAAACTAAAAAAATAGTTATTACATTTGTTCAACTAAATTTATAGTTATAATGATAAAGCCACTAACCAAAGCAGAAGAGCAAATAATGCAAAGCATTTGGAAATTAGAATCTGCTTTTTTAAAAGACATTGTAGATGCACAACCCGAACCCAAACCACATAGCAACACAGTAGCTACTATTTTAAAAATATTGGTAGATAAAGGCTTTGTGGGCATTAATGTTATTGGTCGCATGCACCAATACTATCCTTTGGTATCAAAGCAAGATTATTCTAGCAATAGCATTGGTGCCTTGGTAGAAAGCTATTTTGAAGGTTCATTTAGCGATGTGGTATCTTTTATGGTGCAGCAGAAAAAACTAAGTGTAAAAGAACTTGAGTTACTGTTAAACGAAATTAAAAAATCTAAAAAATAGTTGTATGCTGTCTATTGCTTACTACTTTCTACAAGTATCGCTTTGTAGTGCCGTTATGATGTTGTATTACGCATTGGTATTGCGTAACAAACGCTTTCATCAATACAATCGTTTTTACCTATTAGGTGTAGCCTTTTTACCTTGGTTAATGCCTTTATTAAAAATAGATATTAACAAACCAACAGAAGCGGTATCTATACCCATACAACTGTTTTCGGTAATAGCCGATACCAATTCTGAATTTGAGAAAACCCTTGCTGATAAAGGCTTTCAGTTTACTTGGGAAACATTGGTAGCTACTATGTACATTGCTGTGTTGGGTATGTTACTTACCATGTTGTTGATAGCGATGGTAAAAATTTACAAGCTATTAAAAACCAATTCTTGCAAAAATTTAGACAATGTATATTTAGTATTAACGCAAGCAAATGGTACGCCTTTCTCGTTTTTTAAATTCATTTTTTGGCATACCGATATAGATGTTACTACAAGTACAGGCAAGCAAATGCTAAAGCATGAATTGACACACGTACATGAAAATCACAGCTTAGATAAGTTGTTGCTACAAATAGTGTTGATTATAGGTTGGCCCAATCCTATTTTTTGGCTACTAAAACGTGAACTAGAAACCATACACGAGTTTATTGCCGATAATAAAGCCATAGATAATGGCGATACAGCAGCATTGGCTACCATGCTTTTGACCGCCGCTTATCCGCAACAGCGGTTTGCACTAACCAATCCATTTTTTTACTCACCAATAAAACGAAGAATTGCCATGCTTACCAACAACAAAAACCCAAGATTCTCTTATGCTAGAAGGCTAGTGATATTGCCTTTGCTAGTTACCGTAACCTTATTATTTGCGTTTAGAAAAAAAGAAGCCAAGCCTATTACCTTGTCTGTAGCTAGTGCTTTGGAAAATGTAGTAGGTGCAATTACAAGCCCCAAGTATGATGTTAACGATATTGCTGCTACTACTGCTAAGCTCACTAAAACCTATACAGTGGTGATTGATGCAGGCCACGGTGGTAAAGATGTGGGTGCGCCTGGTATTGATGGCAAAAGCTTTGAGAAAGATATTGCACTAAGCATTGCCAAATTAGTGAAAGCACAAAATACAAATGCCAACATTAATATTGTGTTGACGAGAGATAACGACTTGTTTATGTCGCCGCCACAAAAAGTAGATGTAGCAAATAAGCTAGGTGCAGATTTGTTTGTGAGCTTGCATTGTAATTTGAATCATTTGGCTAAGCCGTCTAGTAAATCTTTTGAAGGTGTAGAAATTTATATTGCTAATAAAGAAAAGGCAAGAAACTATCAGTTAAATTATGATTTTGCTTCGGCTTTGTCTGCTTCTTTAATTAATCAAAATAAAAACGATAAGCGTATTATAACAAGGTATAAGAGTATATGGGTTTTGCAAGCAACAAATTGCCCTTCTGCTTTAATTGAATGTGGTTACATGGATAATAAAGCCGACTTACAAAACCTTACAAATTCGAGCTATCAACAAGAAATTGCTACCAATATTTTAAAAGGCATTGAGACGTATTTGGTTAATAAAGAGAAAGGTGTAAGTGCCGTGGTTATTGATACAGTGCCTACTATACAGGGTACAATTGAAGGAACGATTGTGGATGGAAAAGGTACTACGCATGTAAAAGGTTCTTTTACGATACCTGAAAATACAAGTAGTGCTGTAACAAGTGACGAACAAGTAATGCTAGCTGCTTCGGGCTTTGTGATGAAAGGTGTAAGTGCCGTGGTTATTGATACAGTGCCTAAGAAAAAAACTGGAAATAAAGAAGTGACAGTAATTTCAGGAAAATTCACACCAAATAAAGCTATTGATAGTAGCAAGTATTTATTGCCTGGTGATACTTTGAAGATGCAAATAATTGGTATAAAGGATGTAACTGAGAATGCATTTATCATTTATGGTAAAAAACGCATTTCTAAAAGTGAATTAGAAAAGCTTTGTAAGCAGCCTTTTATAAAAATGGATTTGTGTTTAGTAAAAACGAATTCAGATGTAAAAAGATACGGCATAGATGCTAAAGATGGTGTAGTTATGGCTAAAACAGTTACAAAGTTTTTAGTGGCCATTGATGGAAAAGAAGTTAAAGATAAGCTTGATGATATTAATCCTAATTCTATCAAAAATATCACTGTTCTTAAAAACAAACAAGCCACCGATAAATACGGAGAAAAAGGAAAGAATGGTGTAATTGAAGTTGAATTGAAAAAAGAAACTGAAGCTTTAAATAGTGATATAGTTTTTACAGAAGTAGAAACGCCTGCTGAATTTCCTGGTGGCATTACGGCTTGGAAAAAATATTTAGAACGCAACTTAAAAATACCAGAGGAAGCTAAAACCAAACGTGCACCTGTTGGTAAATATTCTGTAAAAGTATCTTTTATGGTAAGTAAAGATGGTAGTTTGAGCAATATTAAAGCTTTAACGGATCCTGGTTATGGCACAGCCAATGCAGCTATTGCTTTAATTGCAAAAGGCCCTAAATGGCAACCTGCTGTACAAAATGGTATAAAGGTTGTTTCTATAAAAAAACTAACTATCAATTTTGTGATAGATGAAAATGCTAAAAATAATTTTAGTAAATAACCCTTCTAAGCTGCTCTAAAACATTTTTACAAACTGCTAATCTTTTACTGCTGAAAGATTAGCAGTTTTTTATGGTAGCACATTGTAAAACTGTTGATTTAGTTTAAGCTCTTGTTGCGATAATTGAATTACACCACTTGGTGTAATAGCAATATCATCTAACTCAAGTAGCTGCAATAAAATTTTTTTCTGCAACGCTAAGTCTAACTTTAAAAAAGCCTGCTGCCCTTGTGCTTGCGCAATTTTGTTGGCATTAGATAACACCGTAGGGTTTGCCATAATTTGGGCTATCAAAGCCATTGTGCGTTTTTTAGTAGCAACGCTTGCAATTTGTTCGGCCCACAATTGATTTATTTGGTGCAATTCGCAATAAATAAAGCTACCACCGCCTTGCCAGTGTACCGTTTTGCTAATGCCGGTATCGTCACCAAGTATTACGTTTTGCAATCTTACCGTGCTATCGTTTTCGCCATAGTTTAACTGTTCTATACCAATGTAGCGCCTGTTTAATTTATGCGCAACAGCAGCGGTAGTACCACTGCCAAGATAATAGTCAAGCACAATATCGCCTTCATCTGTAGCCATTTCAATAATGCGCTTTAATAGCTTTTCGGGCTTTTTGCCATTGCTAAAACTAACGCCGCCTTCGCTTGCTGTTGTGCTACTTATATCTACCCATAAATCAGAAGCAAGAACACCAAAATAAGGTTTACCATTTTCTATTACAATGCGTTCTTGTAATGGTATTAGCATACCGCCATGGTACATCAAAATGGTTTGGTTATTACTATTTACAAAAGCTTCTACTACACCTTTTGCTTTATTGGCTGTTGCAAATACTTTAAACTTTTCACCTGCTTTTTTAATGTTTTTTCTAGCGAATACCTATTTGAAGCATGTTGCAATGCGTAAGTTTCTATTGCCAGTTTTATGCTGTGTAATTCAATATTGGTAAGGGTTTTCTTCTTTTTGCCTTTAAAATATTGCTTAGTAATTGTCTTGCTAATGTCTTCAATGGTAAAGCCATTGTGGGTTTGTATTACTTGGTACTTATAGTGGGTGTTAAACGTATTTTTTGTGTAAAAAGGTTTAAACCTAAACGATGGTGATTTGGCGTAAAACAAAATATGCTCTTTTACTTTAAACAAGCGTTCACCACGTTTTACATTAATGGCATTTACACCGCTTTCTGTGCTTGACTTTAGCACTATGTGTTCTTTAAAATTAGCTCTGCCAAATACCTCATCACACAGCACTTTTAAGTAGGCAAATTCACCATCATCTACTTGTATAAATATGCTACCATCGGCAGCCAATAATTGCCACGCAATGCTTAGTCTATTTTTCATTAAGGTTAGCCACGTACTGCTACTAAACGTATCGCTGTATAAAAATACATCGGCGCCAGTGTTGTATGGTGGGTCAATATAAACGAGTTTAATGCGGCTTTTGTATATGGGCAGCAAGCTGCGTAAAACCACTATGTTATTGCCACGTATAATTAAGTTGTCTTTTGCACTAATTGTGTTTGGTATATAGCTACCAGTTCTATCGTATTTTTTAAACCTTTAAAATGCTATTTGTGGTATCGAATTAGCAAGTGCATCCACAGTATTTGCTTCAAGTGTGTTGTTTTTTTTGTCTGATAAAAATGTGTCACTAGCAATGCATTGCTCAAATTTTATTTTATCAAATACCCACACATCACCCACCTGTTGAAAGAAGTATTGCCTAATAGTTGGCTGCAATAATAACAACCATAATAGTTGCGGTTGCAGTTGTTGTGCAGCAGCTACAACACTACTTTTAAGCAATTGGCCATCACGGGCTAGAAACTGCTTTTCTTGTGGTAAAACTGTTGTTAGTTGTTGTAAAACATCTTGCATATAAGCATTTGAAAACAATGACCGTGGCAAAGTACAAAATACAATTGGTTGTAGTTATATTTGACAACCTTAAACGTTATTGCCATGAAAAAAGAAACCCTCAAATTACAGTTAACACTGTTCGTCATCGTCATTACCCTATCATCTAATTTATTTGCCCAAAATAAAAAACTACCACTGTTTAATGGTAAAGATTTAACTGGCTGGAAGAAGCTTGGTGGTACTGCTGTTTATACAGTTGAAAACGATGCGATTGTAGGCACAACAGTACTAGGCAGTGGCAATACTTTTTTAACTACCGAAAAAGAATATGGCGATTGTATTATAGAGTTAGACGTAATGATTGAAGACACGAGCAATAATTCTGGTGTGCAAACGCGTAGCCATTTTGATGCTGTAAAAGGTAGGGTATATGGTAGGCAAATAGAAATAGATCCGTCTGCGAGGGCTTGGTCTGGTGGTGTGTACGACGAGGCTAGGCGTGAATGGCTGTACCCAATGGATTTTAATGCAGCCGCTAAATTGGCTTTTAAAAATGGCAGTTTCAATCATATTCGCATTGAGTGTATTGGTAACGAAACCAAAACTTGGGTAAATAATATCGCCACATCTTATGTAGTAGATACGCTTGATGCAACTGGTTTTATTGGCTTGCAAGTACATGCTGTTAACAATGCTGCACATGCTAATAAACGTGTGTTTTTTAAAAACATTACCATACAAACAGATAATTTAAAACCTGCTACTTTTAATAAAGGTGTGTATGTGGTAAATTTTACAGCCAATAACTTAACAGCTTACGAGAAAAAAGATGGTTGGCAATTATTGTTTGATGGTACTACTAGCAATGGTTGGAAAAGTGCCAAAGGTTCTGCATTTCCTGCTAAAGGATGGACTATTGCAGATGGCTGCTTAAATGTTTTATCATCCGAAGGTAAAGAAGCAACTAATGGCGGCGATATTGTTACTGATAAAGAATATGCAGCATTCGATTTATCCTTCAATTTTAAATTAACATCGGGTGCTAATAGTGGTGTAAAATATTTTGTAACCCTTGCTGAAAAAACAACAGGTTCTGCTATTGGGCTAGAGTACCAAGTGCTAGATGATACCTTACATCCTGATGCTAAATTGGGTAGAAATGGTAATCGTACCCTTGCTTCGCTGTACGATTTAATTACTGCCAACAAGCAAAAACGCTTTTTACGTAAAATAGGTGAATGGAATATTGGTAGGGTGATTGTGTATCCCGATAACCGTGTAGAACACTATCTCAATGGTGTAAAAGTATTATCGTATGTACGTGGTTCAGAAGAATTTAAGCAGCTAGTAGCCATTAGTAAATATCATGTATGGCCAAACTTTGGCGAAGCAAAACAAGGTCATATTTTACTACAAGACCACGGCGATGCGGTAAGCTTTAAGAGCATTAAAATAAAGGCTTTGTAATTTTTATTCAAAAGCAATGCGTTTTACTTTGGTGCTTTTTTGTACAAGTAAATGGCTACAAACATAAAGATGGCGTTAGGTATCCATGCGGCAATAATAGGTGGTAGGTTGCCTTTGGTAGAAAACACGGTAGAAAACTGCCCCACTACTATAAATAAGGCTGCAATAATAAACCCTACCGCTAAGTGGCCGCCACTGCCACCACGCACTTTGCGGCCAGCTACTACAGCACCAATCAGGGTAAGTAATAATACTGTTACGCAAGTGGCATCACGTCTGTACAATTCTATTTTTAGTTCGTTTAGGTTTTCTGCACCACGCTGTTCTTCTAGCTTAATAAAGGTGCTTAGGTCGTTTGAAGTAAGCTTGTCTTTTGTGTATTTATCTCGGCTTAAATCAAGTGGTTTAAAGTTGAAATTTACCACACGTTTTGGTTCCATCACTACAGATTCACCAAGTGTATTTAGTCTTCGTTCAATTAAATTTTCAAGTACCCATTTTCTAGTAGCAGTATCCCAATGTAAGTTATCGGCACGAGTGTTTACGGTGAGTTTATTGCTAATAATACGGTGCATAAAAAATGGTCCACCACGCTTGTTTAGTGTATCGTAGTTATTAATACCTGCAAATGAGAAGCTATCTACACGGATGTATAAATTGCTGTTTTGGTCACGTACAAGTGCGTTGTACGAGTTATTATTGTCAATATATCTTGCCTCAAAATTGCCGCGTATTTGGTTGGCTTTAGGTATAATAAATCTATTGGCAAAAAATAAAAGACTTGCAAGTAAAATACCGCCCACCCAATAAGGGCGTAAAAAGCGGGCAAAGCTAGTGCCACTTGCAAGAATGGCTATTACCTCGCTACGGCCTGCCATTTTTGACGTAAAAAATATGACCGCAATAAATACAAATAAAGGAAATAGTAGTGCAATAATATGCGGTACAAAACCATAGTAGTACAGCGTGATAATGCGTAATGCACCAAGCTTTGATTTTACAAAGTCATCCGTTTTTTCGCTCACATCTACCACCACAGCAATTACTGTAAATAAGAAGATGGCAAAAAAGAAAGTGGTTAAAAAGTTTTTAAGTATGTACCAGTCTAGTTTCTTCATTGTTGAATGAGTGACGGCAAAGATAATTGGTGTGGCGAAAGCGAATTGTGAAAAATGAAACGGTCAACTGCTAGTTGCTGGTTCATGGGTGATGGTTCATGGGTGATGGTTCATGGGTGATGGTTCATGGGTG
>JASGCX010000062.1:3659-24471 GCA_030053925.1 Flavobacterium sp. | reverse complement strand
AATACAAAGGGGAGAAACTACAAAAGGAAATACGAACCTTTGAAACTGATAAAATTGCCAGCATAAATCAACAAACATTATTTGAACATAATAGAACATACATTCACGGCTAACATAAAATCAATTTTAAACAGCAAAGGGTTTAAAATAATATAAAACGCTTGATTTAACATATTTACTAAAAATACTCTTATGACGTTCAAGAAAACATTTTGTCTGTTTATTCTTTTTATTCTAACATCATCAATTACCAATTCACAATCAAAAATTGACTTTAGTAAGCTAGTTGGAAAGTGGAAGTTCGTAAAATTCGACTGGCCGAATTTTGTTCCTGATACGGCAAGAATTAAAAAGGAATCGGATAAAAATTTCAAAGACGCAGTATACAATTTTACAAAAGATAAAAGACTTATCATAACACAAACAAACGTACCAAAAGGATATTCAACAAATTTAACGTATTCAGTTAAGGGAGAAAAAGTCTATGTCTTACCGCTGAATAATCCAAAAGCTCAACCTCAGGTACTTGAAATAGATTTATTAAATGAATCTTTATTAAAGTTCTATGTTGTAGGGATGGATCCTGTGGGAACATTCAAAAGGGTTAAGGAATAGCAAATAATTGATTACAAATATTGGTGCTTTGTATTTTTTAGCCCCTAATTCAAATAAGTTCTATCATTCTCATCCACCCATTTACCGCTACATTTGCCATCTAAAATTTAGAGCCATGCAAACCTTAAGTGCGGATATTAAAAAACTAGAACGCCATTTTTTACCTGCTGATTTTACAGTAACAACTTGGAACAATTTAGAGCCTTATTTTAAACAATTATTAGATAGAGAAATTGCTTCGGTAGCCCACCTACACCAATGGCTTAAAGATATGAGCGAGGTAGAAGCAGTGGTAAGTGAAGATGCTTGCTGGCGCCAAATAAAAATGACCTGCGATACTACCAACAAGGCATTGGAAGAAGCATTTACCTATTTCTGTATGGAAATTCAGCCCAAGCTGCAACCTTATGCAGATGCGCTAAACAAAAAATTAATTGCCTCACCATTTACCGCCGAGCTAAACCAAGCACAATACTTTACCTATTTGCGCAGCGTAAAAAAGAATATTGATTTATTTAGAGAAGAAAATATTACGCTACAGGCAGAACTAAGTGTGATGCAGCAACAATACGGTGCTATTGCTGGTAAAATGACGGTTGAGGTTAATGGCCAAGAATACACACTGCAACAAGCGAGTAAATTTTTAGAAAATCATGATAGAAACCTGCGTGAAGAAGTGTACCGCAAAATACAAGAGCGCCGCCTGCAAGACCAAGATGCACTGCACGATTTGTACACACAGTTGATAGCAAAACGCCATCAAGTAGCCGTAAATGCTGGCTTTGCTAATTATCGTGATTATAAGTTTGTAGAACTTGGCAGGTTTGATTATACCAAAGAAGATTGCTACAATTTTCACGAAGCAGTGAAACTGCATGTGCTACCATTGATAGAAATAATTTACGCTAAAAAGAAAGCCAAACTAGGTTTAGATACCTTAAAACCTTGGGATACTGAAGCCGAACAAGAAGGCGTAACACCATTAAAACCATTTGCCACAGGTGCCGATTTGTTAACCAAATCTATCACTTGCTTTGAGCAGTTGAACCCGTTTTTTGCTGACTGCTTACGCAAAATGGACCAGCTAAAACATTTTGACTTAGAAAGTAGAAAAGGCAAAGCACCAGGTGGTTATAATTGTCCGTTAACCGAAAGTGGTGCACCATTTATATTTATGAATGCTGCGGGGCAAATGAGCGATGTAACCACAATGGTACACGAAGGTGGCCATGCGATACATTCATTTTTAGCACATCAATTAGAGTTAAGTGCGTTTAAAGAATATCCAATGGAAATAGCAGAAGTAGCAAGTATGGCTATGGAATTATTTAGTATGAATCATTGGGAAAGCTTTTTTAACAATGCAGATGATTTAAAAAGAGCCAAAGAACATCAGCTAGAAAGAACAATTACCATTTTCCCTTGGATTGCCATTATAGATAAATTTCAACATTGGGTGTATGAAAACCCAACGCATACTGTTGCCGAAAGAACCGCAACTTGGACTGCTATTTTAAATGAGTTTTCTACCAAAAGCATTGATTTTACAGGCTTAGATATGTTTAGAGCCATTGCTTGGCAGCGTCAGTTGCATTTGTTTGAAGTGCCGTTTTACTATATTGAATATGGTATTGCGCAGCTAGGTGCAATAGGTTTGTGGATGCAGTATCAGGTGAATAGTGAAAAGGCAATAGCCAATTACATAAACGCATTAAGTTTAGGTGGTACTAAAACCTTACCTGCCTTGTACGAAGCCGCTGGCTTAAAGTTTGATTTATCGCCTAATCACATAAAAACTTTGATGAAATTTGTAGCGTTAGAAATGGAGAAATTGTAATTGTTTCGCACAAAGAAACGAGGAATACAGAGGACACAAAAGATAGTGTTGTTTGTGAAAAAGTGAAACGTGAAAGGTGAAAAGTGAATGGTGAATGGTGAAAAGTGAAATGTGAAATGTGAAATGTGAAAGGTGAAAGGTGAAACGTGAAATGTTAAATGTGAAATGTGAAAAGTGAAATGTGAGATGTGAAAGGTGAAAGGTGAGACGTGAAATGTGAAAGGTGAAATGTGAAATGTGAGATGTGAAAGGTGAAAGGTGAGACGTGAAATGTGAAACGTGAAATGTGAGATGTGAAATGTGAAAGGTGAAATGTGGAAGGTGAAATGTGAGATGTGAAATGTGAAGTGTGAGACGTGAGATGTGAAACGTGAAAGCCATTTTCCATAACTGTTCCCTATTCACTATTTTGATTGGTGTTAAAATGCTGCAATATCAATTTTGCTTTTGATAAACCTACTATTTCTGTAAGTTCTTTTTCTGTTTTAGTTTGAATATTTTTAACCGACTTAAAAGCTTTTAGCAAATCTGTGGCTGTTTGTTTGCCTATGCCCTTTATGTTTTCTAATTCATTTTTAAAAGTGCCTTTACTACGTTGATTTCTATGAAAGGTAATGCCAAAGCGGTGTACCTCATCACGAATGCGTCTAATTAACTTTAAACTATCGCTATCCCAAGGTAGTTTTACCGATTCGCTTTCGCCAGGAAAAAAAATTTCTTCTTCGTTTTTTGCCAGGCCTACCACCGTTATTTCGCCTACTAAATTCAATGCTTCTAAAGCTTGCATAGCACTACTTAATTGACCTTTACCGCCATCTATAATTGCCAATTGTGGTAGTGGCAAGTTTTCTGTAGTTAATCTTTTGTAACGCCTATACACTACTTCTTTCATGGTAGCAAAGTCGTTAATGCCTTGCACCGTTTTTACATGGTAGTGCCTGTAATCTTTGTTACTAGCAATGCCATTTTTAAAACAAACCATAGCACTTACAGGGTAGGCACCTTGAAAGTTAGAGTTATCATAACACTCAATATGCACAGGTGCTTCGGGTAGTTGCAAATACTTTTGTAACTCGTACAACACATTTTTCTTTTCCCAATCGCTCTTGCCTTCTAAGTGCAAAATTTTCTTCTTTCTTATTTCATCGTGATAGTAATTTACATTCTTTAAACTTAGGTCTAGCAACTTCTTTTTATCGCCTGCTTTTGGTATAGTAATGGTAATATTTGGGTTAGCCACTTCTACCTCAAAAGGTACAATAATCTCGTTACTAAGGCTATTAAAAGTTTCTCTTAAATTGGCAATAGCAAAGCTTAAAACCTCAGCCTCTGTTTCATCTAATTTAGGCTCAAGTTGTACCGTGTGTGTTTGTATAATAGTACCGCCTTGCACCATTAAATAGTTTACATAAGCCGTTTTCTCGTCCTTTAAAATTGAGTACACATCAAGGTTGGTTAAGTGCTTGCCTACAATAATACTTTTCGCTTGGTAGCTTTCAAGATGCTCTAATTTTTTACGCATTATTTCGGCTTTTTCAAACTGCATATTGGTAGCGTATTCAAGCATTTGTGTTTTGTATTTGCTAATAACAGAACCCAAATTTCCCTTTAGCAAATCACGCATTTGCTCAATACCCTCGTTGTAATCTTGTAAGGTTTGCAAGCCTTCGCATGGGCCTTTGCAGTTGCCAAGGTGATACTCTAAACATACTTTAAACTTGCCTTTTTTAATATTACTTTCTGTAAGATTAAGCTTACAACTACGTAAAAGAATGTATTGTTTAATAAAGCTAATTAACTCTCTTACTTTGCCCGAAGATGTAAATGGGCCTAAGTATTCTGAGCCATCATTAAACCTTCTTCTTGTTAAAAAAATACGAGGGTAAGGCTCTTTTTTAATAACAATAAAAGGGTAGGTTTTATCGTCTTTTAAGCTGATGTTAAACCTTGGTTGAAACTGCTTAATTAACGAGTTTTCAAGAAAAAAAGCATCTTGTTCACTATCAACAATTGTAAACTCTAAGCGATAAATACGCTGTACTAATTCGTGGGTTTTATAGCTAGTAAATGTTTTAGAGAAATAAGAACTTGTACGCTTGCGCAAATCTTTTGCCTTACCTACATACAACAACTCATTGCTAGCATCGTAGTACTTATAAATGCCCGGTTGATGCGGTATTGTATGTGCTATATTCTGATATTCTTGCTGCGTCATTTCATCAATCTTCTACTTGTAAATGTAATGGTAGTACTAGTTGTTATCGTTCCAGTTTACATACTGCTGCTCGGTATATTTTGTGCCATCTTTTTTAACTACCGATTTTGTAATGGTAAAACTTTTATTGGCTTTCCAGCTATATAATACAGTTGTAGATGAGTCTTTGTTGTATAATGCTTGCCTTATAAAAATACGTCTCACATTGTTTGTTGCTTCATCAAACAGTACATCAATGCTTTGTATGGGCAAGTGTTTATTTGCAGGGCTATAATTAAGTGTGATATTTTTGGTAGCATTATCTTTAAAGGCAACTTCTTTATAAGCTTGCTTTTGCACACTGTTGCTAATATCGCAAGCAATAAATTGCCTAGCCAATGAAGCAAAAACGGTTTTGTTTATAGTGCTAGAATCTTTGGTACCATTGGCTTTGGTAGTAATTTGATAAATGAGATAAGGTGTTGTTTCTACTTCTTTATCTTCACTCATAAAAAAATTACCGATGCTAAAAAAGTGCGTAGTATTGGCATTGCTAGTAGTTGTGGCTGTTGCAGATTTATTTTTACAACTGTAAGCACCAAAGGCACAAGCAAATAATAGCAACAGAATATTTTGTTTCATGTTGCAAAATTATTTGTTCAGCTACAATTAAAATCCTTTAATAACGCCAATTTTTACACCATAATCCAATCGGTATTCTTTAATTGGGTAGGCATCGTTGTAAGTAGGTAAATGTTGATAGCGTATTTGTGGGCCAATGTAGATTTTGGCACTATTTATTTTATAAGTAAAATTGAGGTTAAGCGCAGTGTTTACGTTCCATTTTCTAAAGAACGATTCGCCATTTGCATAGTACTTATAATCGGTAGAAATAAGGTACACATTTTTATTTAGGGTAAATGTAGGCTGAATAGAAGCCCCTACACTTAAGCCTAGTTTCTTACCCTGCAAAGCTGTCCATTCTACACCTAATGGTAGCGATAGTTGATACAATCTATTATCCAATTTTGTTTCGGAATAACTACTGCCAACACTACCAAATCGGCTATACAAAGTCAAAGAATCTAAGCGATTATTTTGTACAATGGCAATGGTTGCTATGCCAAATGTTTGGTAGGCATCAATGTAATACTGCCTAATATTAAACTGTGCACCAGCTTTAATAGCAAGCGTTGCAGTAAGGTTATAACTAACAGCAACACCAGCTTCTAAACCCAATGCTGGCTTATGTTTTATAGCATTATCTAAACTTGTGGTACTACTATTATTTAGTGCATTTGGTATGCTTGTAGTAGTGTATTGGTCACGTACTTTATCGTCTTCTAGGTTTCTAAAACTTTTAGATGGTGTTGCATAAATATCGTAAGTCCATCTTGAGCTTTTTTTAGTTGTTTTCTTTTTAAGTTGTGTGGCAAAATAATACTTGTACACATTGTCTGTTACCCCTTCTTTAGAATCATTTTCTGTAGTTTTATTATTATTTTTTTCTGCTTCAGTATTGGTTGTAGTTGCAACTTTATAGTTTGTAGCTGCGGTAGTAAGCGGTGGTTTTTCTTCTTTGGTAAATGGTAAGAAATTATTGGCTAAAATATTTTCTTTTACAACAAGTGGCTTACGCACTTTTTCTGTAACAGCAGCTTGTGGTTTAGCTTGTACATTTACCACGGCCACTGTAGGCATAGTGGCTGCTTGCGCAATTGCTTGTTGGTGTTTTTCTATGGCTGCAAATGTTTTAGCAGTAATTTTTTGAGAAGAAATACGAGACTCTAAATCGTCATCTTTTGCTTTACTAGCAATAATTGCGGCTTCTTCTTTTTGGTGTGCTAGCCTAACACTATCGTTGTAATGTGCTTTGGCTAAAATATTATCTGGTGGGTAATTTAAAATGGTAGTTACACTTAGGCCAACAACAATAAAGAAGGCAACAATAGTAAGCGCTGGCCAAGATTTTTGTTTCTGTACCTGCTTGCTAATATTAGCCCAAACAGCATCCGAAGCAAACATTTGGTGCTTGTCTGTCTCGTCAGTTAAAAACTGTTCAAATGGGTCTCTATTGTTTCGGTTATTCATACACCTCTATCATCATTTGTTTCTAATTGCGGTCATCCAGTTTAGTTCTGGTTTTTTATGCTCAATAATTCTTTTCTTCACCAATATTGTTTCAAGCATTGCTTTTGCTCTTGTATATTGGCTTCTGCTAGTGCTTTCGCCTATTTCTAGCATCTCGCCTACCTCTTTGTGGCTGTAGCCTTCTAAAGCGTACAAGTTCAATACAGTTCTATATCCTAGCGGCAGCAGTCTTATACATTCAACCACTTGCTTGGCTTGCATTATAGATGGTATTGACTCTTCTTTTACAAACAAGTTATTGGCATAATCAAGGTCTATATGCTCATTAAACTTCTTGTATTTTTTCAAAAAATTAATACAAGTATGTACCACTATTCTGCGAATCCAACCTTCAAAAGCACCTTTGTTTTGAAACGTGTGTATTTGTGTAAATACCTTTATAAAAGCCTCTTGAAGCATGTCTTCAGCATCTTCTCTATGCTGTGCAAATCGATAACAAACACTTAGCATCTTAGGGCTATGCTTGTTGTACAACTCTCTTTGTGCCAAAAAATCGTTTTGCAAACAACCTTGAATTATGGTTTGTTCCGTCATTTGGGTAATATTTTCACCCGTAATATAGACATTTTTATCAACCAAGTGCTGCTTTGCACTTTATTTTAAAAAAAACCGAAGTTTTTTGTAACCAGCATTTGTACTATTTTTTATTGTTTGTTGCGCTGCAATACTTATAGCTATTGGTATGTACGTTCTTATTGCTACGCAGCTTTGCCCACATTTACACCAGTTAACAACGCAAATAATTTTAGGTTATTTATTCTACCAGCCTTTCTAAATTTGCAGGCTTACCTATTTTCATTTTAATAGTACTTATATAAACGTACATGCAAACAGACTTTTTAGTAATTGGTAGCGGTATTGCAGGGCTTACTTACGCTCTTAAAACTGCCAAAGTGCATCCACATAAAACCATTGTTGTAATTACCAAAACCCAAGCCGATGAAACCAATACCAAGTATGCACAAGGCGGTATTGCAGGTGTGTGGGACGAAGAAAAAGACAGCTACAACAAACACATAGAAGATACGCTAATTGCAGGCGATGGTTTATGCAATGTTAAAACAGTAGAGATAGTAGTAACCGAAGGTCCTGAGCGCATTAAAGAAATAATAGAATACGGTGCCAGATTTGATAAGGATGATAATGGCGAATATTCGCTTGGTAAAGAAGGCGGCCACAGCGAAAACCGCATTTTACACCATAAAGATGTTACGGGTAAAGAAATGGAAAGGGCGTTACTACACGAACTTCAAAATACCGCTAACATACAATTGCTTAACCATTGCTTTGTGGTAGACATTATTACCCAACACCACCTTGGCTATTTGGTTACAAAATCTACCACCGACATTACTTGTTTTGGTGTGTATGTTTTAAACCTACAAACCAATAAAATAGATACCATCCTTTCTAAAATTACCTTACTAGCTACAGGTGGCAGTGGGCAAGTGTACCGCACTACTACCAACCCACGCATAGCCACAGGTGATGGTGTAGCTATGGTGTATAGAGCTAAAGGCCGAATAGAAAATATGGAATTTATACAGTTTCACCCTACCGCTTTGTACCAGCCAGGCGAAAGCCCATCTTTTTTAATTACCGAAGCTGTACGTGGCGATGGTGGCATACTTAGAAACAAACAAGGCGTGGCATTTATGGAACGTTACGATGTACGTAAAGACCTTGCACCACGTGATATTGTTGCTAGAGCCATAGATAATGAAATGAAAAAAAATGGTACAGAACATGTGTACTTAGATTGCCGTCACATGGATTTAGATAAATTCGTTCACCATTTTCCAAACATTTACAAAAAATGTTTGAGCATAGGTATAGATGTAGCCAAAAACATGATACCTGTAGCACCAGCAGCACACTACAGTTGCGGTGGTATTAAAACAGACGAATACGGCAGAACTTCTGTTAAAAATTTATACGCTTGTGGCGAGTGTGCAAGCACAGGGCTGCATGGTGCCAATCGCTTGGCCAGCAACAGTTTGCTAGAGGCAATGGTATTTGGCCACCGAGCTTATTTGCACACTGTAAATAGCGTAAATAATATTGCATTTGAAACTGCCATACCCGAATGGAAAATTAAAGGCACAAGCGAACCAAAAGAAATGATTTTGATTACTCAAAGCCGCAAAGAACTTGAGCAAATAATGAGCGACTACGTTGGTATTGTACGTACCGATGTGCGTTTAAAACGTGCCATGAAACGCCTAGATTTATTGTATGAAGAAACAGAAGAATTGTATCGCAACACAAAGGTATCGCCGCAATTGTGCGAGCTACGAAACTTAATAACGGTGGGCTATTTAATAGTTAAAGGTGCCGAATTTAGAAAAGAAAGTAGAGGCTTGCATTACAACACAGATCATTTAGAAAAGAGTGCCTTGTTGCAGAATATTATTCTTTAGTTCATGCTATAGTTTGGAGTTTGGAGTTTGAAGTTTGGAGTTTGAAGTTTGGAGTTTGGAGTTTGGAGTTTGAAGTTTGGAGTTTGAAGTTTGGAGTTTGAAGTTTGGAGTTTGGAGTTTAGAGTTTGGAGTTTGGAGTTTGGAGTTTGGAGTTTGAAGTTTGAAGTTTGGAGTTTGGAGTTTGAAGTTTGGAGTTTGGAGTTTATGAGTTTGTAGTTTGAAGTTTGGAGTTTGAAGTTTGGAGTTTGAAGTTTGGAGTTTGGAGTTTGGAGTTTAGAGTTTGGAGTTTGGAGTTTGGAGTTTGAAGTTTGAAGTTTGGAGTTTGAAGTTTGGAGTTTGGAGTTTAGAGTTTGGAGTTTGGAGTTTGAAGTTTGAAGTTTGGAGTTTGGAGTTTGGAGTTTGGAGTTTGAAGTTTGAAGTTTGAAGTTTGGAGTTTGAAGTTTGGAGTTTGGAGTTTGAAGTTTTATATCACAATGTTCATTACAATGGCTACAATACAAAAATTTGAAGATTTAGAAGTTTGGCAGAAATCTCGACTTCTTGAAAATGTAATTTTCGAGTTGACGCTCACTGGTAAACTATACAAAGATTTTGACTTAAAAAATCAAATGAACAGGTCTTCAGGCTCTATAATGGATAATATTGCCGAAGGGTTTGGCAGAGGAGGTAGAAATGAGTTTATTCAATTTCTAGCTATTGCAAGAGGTTCTGGTACCGAACTACAGTCTCAACTACATAGGTGCATTGATAGAAAATATATTTCCGAAGAAGAATTTTTAGAAACTTATAATAAAATAGAAGAAGTACTTAAAATGCTTACTGGCTTCATCAACTATTTAAATAAAACAACCGTTAAGGGACAAAAATTTAAAGACAGGAAAGATGGAACCCAAAACTATTAACCCCAAACTCCAAACTTATAATGTACTACCTCGTTTACGCCATATTCTACATCTTATCGTTGCTACCATGGTTTATTATTTACTTAATAAGCGATGGCTGTTATTTTCTTGTTTATTACGTATTTAAGTATCGTAGGCAAGTAGTGGCTGATAATTTATTAATTGCTTTTCCTAATAAAACCGAGGCCGAGAGAACGCAGATTGGTAAAGCCTTTTACAAGAATTTTACCGACAACTTTATAGAACTTATAAAGCTAGTTTCCATCTCAGATAAAGCAATTAAAAAGCGTTTTGTAACCAATATAGAAGTGGTTAATAACCTTATTAGCCAGCATGAACGGGTACAGTTAATTACAGGTCATTTTTTTAATTGGGAGGTAGCAAATTTAGCGGTTAGTCAAACTTGTAAATATCCATTTGTAGTAGCTTACAAGCCAGTTTCAAATAAAATTTTTAATAGGCTGGTGTTTAAAATTCGTTCTCGCTTTGGAACAAAACTTGTTTCGGCAACTAATTTTTCAAATGAGTTTCAGCCATACGCAAAAAGTAACTATGCCCTAATTTTAGTAGCCGACCAAAATGCTGCTAATACATCTAAAGCATATTGGGTAGATTTTTTTGGGGAAAAAGTGCCATTTGTAAAAGGGCCAGAACGTGGTGCTAAGATGAATGATCTACCATTGATTTACATCTATTTTTATAAAGTAAAACGTGGTTACTATAAAGGTTGTTTTGAGTTGATAACTACCACACCAAACGAATATAAAGACGGCGAATTAACCAAAGTGCTTATCAAAAAAATAGAGGATTCTATTAAACAAGAACCCTCTAATTATTTATGGAGCCACCGCAGGTGGAAGCATGTATTTAATGCAGAACAACATGCACATTTAGGCGTAGATTAATTATTCAATAGTGTAACTCATTTCACCATCTTTTTCGTCCTTCATTAGCACACCAAGCGTTGCTAATTCGTTTCGTATTCTATCGCTTGTAACAAAGTCTTTTTTGGCTTTTGCATCTTTGCGCAAAGCAATTAGTAATTCCATAATGCCTTGCAACTTATCGCCACCAACTGCATCTTGTTTTAGGCCAAAAATATTTTCAATAAAAGCCTTCATTTGTTGTTTTAACAAAGCAATTGTAGTGGGCTGTAATGCTTCAATAGCAAGGTGTTTATCTTTAATGCCATTAATAATTGGCACCAACTCAAACATATTAGCAATCACTTTTGCAGTGCTAAAATCATCATCTAAAAACTCATCAAATTCGGCTACCAATTTATTCACTTTAGCGTCAAGTTCGGTTAGCGGTACACGGTACACGGTCGATGGTTCTTCAGCTTCAAACTTCATCAAAATTTCATAGGCTTCCCATAGGCGTTTAAATGCTTTTTCAGATGCTTTTAAAGCATCGTTACCAAAATCTAATGGGCTTCTGTAGTGGCTTTGCAAGATGAAAAAACGAATGGTCATTGGGTTATAAGCTTGCTCAAGCAATGGGTGATTGCCAGTAAATAATTCGCTCAGCTTAATTACATTGTTATAGCTTTTGCCCATTTTTCTACCATTAATGGTAATCATATTGTTGTGAATCCAATAGTTAGCCATTGTTTTATGATTGCAAACTGCACTTTGGGCTATTTCGCACTCATGGTGCGGAAATTGTAAATCCATGCCGCCACCATGTATATCAAATTGATCACCCAAATATTTATTGCTCATGGCGCTGCACTCAATATGCCAGCCAGGAAAACCATCGCCCCAAGGGCTTGGCCAGCGCATAATGTGTTCTGGTGGGGCATTTTTCCATAAAGCAAAATCTGCTTTATTTTTTTTCTCTTCTTGGTTATCAAGTGCCCTTGTTGTATCTAATTGATCTTCTAAATTTCTGCCGCTAAGCATACCGTAGGGCATACCAATTTTAGAGAAATTGGTATTGTATTTTTCTACATCAAAATATACCGAGCCATTTACCACATAAGCGTAGCCATCTTTTATAATTTTTTCAATCATTACTATTTGCTCTACAATATGCCCCGTAGCTGTTGGTTCAATGCTTGGTGGTATGGTATTAAATTGATGCATTGCCCAATGAAACATATTGGTGTACTTCTGTACTAATTCCATTGGTTCAAGCCTTTCTAGCAATGCTTTCTTACTTATTTTATCTTCAGCTTCTCTACCTTCTTCTTCAAAGTGGCCTGCATCGGTTATGTTGCGTACATAACGCACTTTGTAGCCTAAATGCAATAGGTAGCGGTGTACCACATCGAAGGTTACATAAGGCCTTGCGTGGCCTAAATGGCTTTCGCCGCTAACTGTGGGGCCGCACACATACATACCTACATGGCCTTCTGTAATGCTTTTAAATACTTGTTTCTGTCTAGTTAATGAGTTATATACTTTTAGAGACATGCTGGTCTATTACTGGTTTTGAAAATAATGTGAAAATGAAACGCAACAAGGCAAAACCGCTGCAAAAATAGCGGATGGCTGTATTAGCAACAGCTACAGTATATGGTGTAGAAAAATGTCATTGCCATGCGAATATAAGCAGATGCTATTTAGTTTTTAACTTCAAGTCTGTAACCAGCATAATATGGTCGCTAAGTCCTTCATCTACCATATCAAATTGCAGTACATCAAATTGCTTATCGGCAAGCACATAATCTATACGCAACGTAGGTGCAATAGATATAAAGGTTCTGCCAATACCAAACCCTTTTTTTAAAAAAGCATCTTGCTTATCGCCTCTAATGGTAAAATACGTGTAGCTGTTAGGCACGTCATTAAAATCGCCGCAAACTATTGTAGGATAAGGGCTTTGCGCCGTTGCAGCTTGCACAATATCTGCTTGTACACCTCTTCTTTGAAAAGCAGGTTTCATTTTGTTAAACACATTTTTAGATGCGTTTAAAGCATCTTCTTCTTGCTCTTTTATCTTATCAATATTATCGTAATCGTTTTTTTTAAACTTAAACGATTGCAAATGCGTGGTATAAATTCTAATGGTGTCTTTTCCTTTCAGTATATCGGCAAAAATTAAGCTTTCGGCTTTTGGATAATTGATTTTACCAGTATCTACTATTGCAAATTTTGAGAAAATAATACAACCAGAAAAGTAGCCACTTGCGCTACGTTTATAATCTTTAGAAAAATAATAGTAAGGGTACAACGCTTTAAACAAGCCAATATTATTACCAACTTCGGTTTTAGAGTGGTTAAATTCTTGCAAGCACAATACATCGGCATTTAAGCGTTTAATACTTTCGGCAATATCGTTGGGTACTAATTTTTTCACCTGCTTATTGCTAGATAATCCGTTAAAACTTTGCACGTTCCAATCTACTATTCGCAAAGTGTTTTCTAGTTTTTCAGTATTAAAAGTGGCTTTAAAATGGTAAGCAAATACGGCATCAACCTGCTTGTAGCCAAGCACTAAAACTAATATTGGCAGTAGGGTCCATTTTGGTTTTGCATACAACCAAAAAACTATTGTAAATATGAGCGATACAATTAAAAAAGGCGCAGCTAACCCTGCAAAACCAACCCACCAAAACTTTGCAGAACTACTATAAGGCACTAAGCACACATGCAAAAAGGCAATACTTAACAATATTGTAAGTACAAGTATGGTAGTTTTAAAAATAGAACGTCCCCAATTTTTTGCCATACACTAAACTAAGTTAAAAAGTTATGGTAACGCAATATCTGTTACTAATGGAAAATGATCTGATGCCTTTAGTTTAGGGCAATAATGCTGCACCACTTTTAATTGTGGCGACAATAGGGTTACATCTATTCTTAGCGTATGCGATAAGCCATCGTAAGTTGGTCCCCAACCAAAACCTTTTTGCAAAAAAGCATCTTGTAAACCGCTACTAATATGGTGATACACATAGCTTGATGGCACAGAATTTAAGTCGGCACAAAACACAAACGGTAGTGGCGATTTATTTAGCTGCTGCTTTACTATTTGTGCTTGTTTTACGTGTATAGAATCAAAGTAAAAAAGTCGATACAATCTTCCTTTATTGAAAATTACAGCCGTATCATCCTGAATAAATGAATAGTCTACTTTGCTATCTCTTACCGATGCCCCTAAATTAATAGACCTAAAGTGCGTATTATAAACACGAAGTTTTTTATTACCAAAGGCAATATCTGCAAAATTTAAGTGTTCAGGCTTATGTTTAAAATTATAGGCAATTCTTCCCGAATTAATTATAGGATATTTTGAAAATATTGCAGTGCCATAGCCATCTAATAAGTGGTTTAACCTTAGCGTATCGTCAATTGAAATGTAGCAAAATGGGTATTTTAAAGTATCAATTATATACTTTCTATTATTATAGTTCCAGCCATCTTCTGGAAAATCTCGGTAGTCTTGTAGGCAAATTATATCGGCATTAGCTAACCTAAAAAAATCAAGTATTTGCCTTCGAAAGTTTGATTTTAAAGTGTCTGCTCGTCTTTCGTTATTGATAAATTCGTTAACATTCCAAGACAAAATTCTTAAGTTCTGCTGGTTTTTTATTTCATTAGGTTGTTTTGCTGCCAAATTAAAAGCTATTGAGGAGTGAATATTTGCAAATCCTAAAACAATTACGATAAAAAAAAGCCAGGATTGCTTTCTAAAAAAATAGACACTTAAAATAGCAGAAACGCAACTTGATAGCAGTAGAAAAGGAAAGCCAATAGATAGAAGCACACCAAATTTTAAACTTGGATATAAAAGAAAAGGTGTTAAAGACGCTAATAAATACAAGGCTGCATTTATTAGCATTGCGCTTTTAATAACCAGTATTAAATATCTTCTTATTTTCATTTTGCGCTTATAATTATGAAGCTCTCCAATCTACGGTAACGCAATATCGGTTACTAATGGATAATGATCTGATGCCTTTAGTTTAGGGCAATAATGCTGCACCACTTTTAATTGTGGCGACAATAGGGTTACATCTATTCTTAGCGTATGCGATAAGCCATCGTAAGTTGGTCCCCAACCAAAACCTTTTTGCAAAAAAGCATCTTGTAAACCGCTACTAATATGGTGATACACATAGCTTGATGGCACAGAATTTAAGTCGGCACAAAACACAAACGGTAGTGGCGATTTATTTAGCTGCTGCTTTACTATTTGTGCTTGTTTTACGTGAAATGAATCGAAAATAGCAATGCGTTCAAGTTTTCTTTTGTTAAATAAAATAGCTGTGTCGTCTTGTATATAGGTATAAATTAAACCTGCGTTCTTTCTATCGGTAGTTAATTGCATAGAACTCAAATGGGCGTTGTAAAAGCGAATTTTTTTCTGCCCTATTAAAATTTCGGCGAAGGCCAAATGTTCTAAATAATTGTTAGAATTGTAGGCGGTTTTACCAGTATCTACAATTGGAAATTTTGAAAAAATAATACTACCATAAAAATCATCTTTAGAGGGCATGTGTTCTGATTGCCTATCAACTGAGCAATAATAATATTGGTATTCTAACGAATCTCTTATGTATAAAATGTTGGAGCGATAACGCTCATCGTTTGGATAGTTATGAAAATCTTGCAAACAAATAACATCGGCATTTATCTTTTTTATAAAAGCAAGTGCTCTTTGTCGTGGGCTATTGGCGGTGTCAAATATTCTTTCCGATGGATAAAATTCGTTAACATTCCAAGACAATAACCTTAAAGTTGCTATTGGCTTTTTTTGTTTAAACGTTGCAGTAAACCGATGAAAACCTGTGGTGGCTATTATATTTTTAGTTCCTACTAATAACAGCAAAACAAACATCCAAGCATATTTTTTAAAACAAAAAAAAGCAAGGAAACTTGCCAATACCATTGCCAATAAAATATAAGGAAAGGCTAAAGCTAGAAAAGTAAAAATGCTGCAATAAATAGGGTTGATATAAGGCGTTAAACTTGCTGCAATATAAATTGCAGTAGTTGCAAGCGTAAAGGTTTTGGTTGCGTTTTTTAAAATTGTTACAATTGCTTTTGCCATCAGTTTATTATGCTTCTTTACTGGCTCTCTTTAAAAAATCTTTTTCTTCGTTAGTTAATAGGTGATACCCTTCTTTATTGATTTTATCCAATATCTCATCTAGCTTTTGTTGTGTAAAATTTGGCGTTTTTACAAATGGCATCGCATTGTTTTTATAAAACAAACGGTCTTTTTCTTTTTTTACAACGTGCTTTTTTTCTGGGTTAAATAAATCATCTAACCATTGCCACAAACTAATCATCCAAGCACCCCAATTGTTGCCTTTGCGCAATTGCTTTACATACAAAAACCCCATACCACCTGCTGCTACATGTGCCGAGCCAATACCTGCTTTACCTTTACCCATTGCAGCAAAATCGATAGCAACAAATACAATTGTAAGTACCCAAAGTGGTACACCGCCATTTATTAGCGGAAAAATACGATAATTTGGCGATAAAGTAGTAGTAGCAACGGCTACAGCCATTAAACAAGCACCCGCACCCATCATATTTGGTATAGCATCTACATGCTTGGCTAGGGCAGGAAAAATATTGTTGGTAAATACAAAAAAGAAAGCACCACCAACACCACCATAAATATAAATAGGTACCAACTTTTGATTACCCGTTAAATCTTGTAAAATATAGCCAAAACACCATAACCACAATACGTTGCCTATTAAACTAAGCACACCAAAATGGGTAAAAAAGCTAGAGAAAACAACCCAGGGCCTTGAAAATAATGTTTCTAAAGAAGCCGGCAATGTGTACCAATTGAGTATTTGACGCTGAAATAATTGGTCGGGAATGTCTGATAAAGTGTAAACAATTTTTAAAAAATTAAGAATAATAAATACGCTAGCATTAATAATAATTAGCCATGTAAGCGCATTGCTATCTTGCCCTAAAAGCGGTATGCGTTTTTGTGTATAGTCGTTCACTTGCAAAGCTATTTTTGATGTTATTTTATTTGTAATTCTTTATGCTATTAATAAAAAGTTTGTCGGTTGTTTTTGTTCCAAAAATATGCCAGTAAAAACCCTACTAATGCGCCGCCTAAGTGTGCTACATGCGCTACATTATCGCCTGCAGAATTCAAGTGTGCCATGTATAAATCCTGAACAATTAAAAATGCCGCAGCCCATTTTATCTTAATCGGTGGCAAAAAGATACTAAACCACAATGTAGAATTTGGAAAAAAGTAAGCAGCAGATAATAATATGCCCATAACAGCACCAGATGCCCCCAATGTTGCAGCATTTAACCTCAAAGTCAAAAATGCCTGATATTTTGTTTGGTCAATAGCACTTAAACTGTAAAACTCTTTAATTAAACCTTCATTCTCAAAATACAAAACACCCATATGGCACAACGCTGCCCCTAAACCGCAAATAATATAGAAAGATAAAAACCTTTTTGAACCGAGATAATTTTCAACCATTGATCCAAACAACCAAAGATTGAACATATTGCTGATAATATGATCTGTATTTGCATGCATGAACATGTGTGTCAATAATTGCCAAGGTTTAAACAATTGGCTTTGCCAAGTATGCAGTGCAAAAGTATCCATTAAAGAAAATGGCAGCTTTTCACTAAGTGTAATTTCTGCCAAAAAAACCAGCCCATTGATTATAAGTAGATTTTTAATAACAACTGGTAATATTTCAAAACGCGTAGGTCTAAATTGCATTGCTTAAGTTTAATCTAATAATTGGTGCTATTGTACTTCTTCACTAACTGCCGTTTTCAACTTCAATTGCACCACATTTTCTATATGGTGTGTATGTGGAAACATATCTACCGGCTGAATTTTAGTAACCGCATATTTTGCATCTAATAATGCCAAATCTCTTGCCTGTGTTGCAGTATTGCAACTTACATACACTATAGTTGGTGCTGCTATTTCTAGCAATTTGTTTACCAGTTTCTCGTGCATACCAGCCCTTGGGGGGTCGGTAATAATAACATTTGGTGTACCATGTGCGGCAAAAAATGCATCATTACAAATATCTATTACATCGCCTGCTGTAAAAAAAGAGTGGCTAATGTTGTTTAACGCTGCATTTTCATGCGCATCTTTTATGGCATCTTCAATTAACTCTACACCAATTATTTTTTTTGCCTGCTTGCTACAAAAAATACCAATACTACCTGTGCCACAGTACAAGTCGTACAGGGTTTGTGTACCATCTAGCTCGGCAAAATCTCTAGTAATTTGGTACAGTTTTTCTGCTTGTTTGGTATTGGTTTGAAAGAAAGATTTTGGGCTAATTTTAAACTCAAAATCTTCTAGCTTTTCTATGATGTAGCCCTTACCATGCAATGTTTGTGGCTCTAAATCGTAAATGCTATCGTTAAATTTTCGGTTGATGGTTACTAGCAAAGTAGTTATTTGAGGAAACAAGCCAAGCAAATGGTCTTTCAACTGTGTTTGCATTTTTTTATCCTCAAAGCCCAACACCATATTTAGCATTATTTCGCCTGTGGTTGCAATACGAATTACCATATTGCGCAACCAACCTTCATGTGTTTTTACATTGTAAAACGAGTACCCGTTTTCTTTTGCAAATGCTACAATTGCCTTACGAATTAAATTGGTTGGTTCTTCTTGCAAATGGCACACATCTATTTCTACCACTTTATCAAACTGCCCTTTTGCATGAAAACCAGCCGCACCAGTCATATTGTTTATTTCATCTTCTGCTTTGCCCGCAGCACGCAATTGCTGAAACTCCTCTTTTGGTATAAATCGCCTTGTGGCAAATGTAAATTCTAGCTTGTTTCTGTATTCTGTAGTGGCATGGGCTCCTATAATGGGCAATATTTCTGGCAAAGCCACTTTGCCAATGCGGCTTAAATTATCGGCTACTTGCTGTTGCTTAAAAACCAATTGTTGCTGGTAAGGCAGCATTTGCCACTGACAACCCCCACACACACCAAAGTGCGTACAAAATGGTGTTACACGTTGCTCAGAATATTTTTTAAATTGTAAAGGATAAGCCTCGGCCCAGTCTTTCTTGTTTTTGCCTAATTGAATATCTACAATATCGCCAGGCACGGTGTGTTCTATAAAAATAACTTTACCAGCTACACGTGCAATGCTTTTACCTTCGGCTGCATAGCTTTCTACCAACACATCTTCTAAAATAACTGGTTTTTTAAATTTTCTCACTACTTGTTTTTATGTTTGATAGGAACACGGATAACGCATATTGAAGGGATTTACACGGATTTCTTTATGAATATCAGTCCAAGAAATAAAATCCGTTCTATCTTAAAAAATCAGCTTTATCAGCGTTCCTATCTCTTTCTAATTAATAACTGTATTTCCAAAATAGCTGTGCAATATTTTTGGTAAATTAATACCATCTGCTGTTTGATTATTTTCTAGCAAGCAAGCTACAATACGTGGCAGTGCCAAAGAACTACCGTTTAATGTATGGGCTAGTTGCATTTTACCAGCTTCATCTTTATAGCGGCACTTCATGCGGTTGCTTTGAAAACTCTCGAAATTGCTTACAGAACTTACTTCTAGCCAGCGTTGTTGTGCAGCACTATACACTTCAAAATCGTAGGTAATGGCACTAGCAAAACCCATATCGCCGCCACAAAGGCGCAAAATTCTATAAGGTAATTCTAGCGATTGTAATAAGGCTTCTACATGTTTTACCATCTGGTTTAGCACCTCAAAACTTTTATTGGGCTGCACTATTTGTATAATTTCTACTTTCTCAAATTGGTGTACACGGTTTAGGCCACGTACATCTTTACCGTAACTACCAGCTTCACGCCTAAAACAAGGGCTGTAGGCCGTCATTTTTACAGGTAATTCTGTTTCTTTTAAAATGGTATCTCGGTACACATTGGTTACGGGTACTTCGGCTGTAGGTATTAGGTACAGGTTATCTTCTGTGGCATGATACATTTGCCCTTCTTTATCGGGCAACTGACCAGTAGCGTAGGCACTCGCTTCGTTTACCATAAACGGTGGTAAATATTCGGTATAACCTGCGGCTGTATTATAATCTAAAAAGTATTGTATAAGGCTACGTTGCAACTTAGCACCCTTGCCCATGTACACAGGAAAGCCGCTGCCAGTAATTTTATTGCCTAACTCAAAATTGATGAGTTTGTATTTGTCTAACAAATCCCAGTGGGGTACAGCACCTTGGGGCAAAGTTGGCTTGCTACCACCTTCACGCAGCACCACATTTTCTTCTGGTGTTTTGCCAATAGGTACTTCTTGTGCGGGTAAATTTGGCAATTGTACCAAAGTATCTTGCAATTGCGCTTCTACCACGGCTAACTGCTCTAAAAAACCTGTAACCTGTAACTTGAAGCTAGCAACTTTGGCTTTTGCTGCTTCGGCTTCTTCGGTTTTACCTTGCCCCATTAGTTTACCAATTTCTTTAGAAGCGGCATTAATGGAAGCTTGTGTATTATCGTAACTTAGTTGTAAACTTTTTCTTTGGTCATCTAACTTAATAATTTCATCAACCAATTCTGGTTGTTTAAAATGTTTCACCGCCAAACGCTCTTTAACCCATTGTGGATTGTTGCGTAGCACACTTACTTGTAACATGATTCTGCAAATTTTGGTGCAAATATAACCTTTAGACCTTCCAAGTTTTTGAAACTTGGAAGGTCTACCTGTAAGTTTTTGAAACTTGGAAGGTCTACCTGTAAGTTTTTGAAACTTGGAAGGTCTA
>JASGCX010000062.1:0-3559 GCA_030053925.1 Flavobacterium sp. | reverse complement strand
CCTGAAGTAATAAATTTCTATCTATGTAAAACTTATCTTTATGTCATGGAACAAATGTATTACCCACCGCTATTACCCAATCAATATTATCATATTTATAATCGAGGCAATAATCGTGAAAACTTGTTCTTAAGCGAAGAGAACTATCATTTTTTTCTAAGAAAATACGATTACTATCTTTCGGATTATTTAGATACATACGCTTATTGTTTATTGCCCAATCATTTTCATTTGCTAGTAAAAATAAAGCCCCAAGAAATGTTTCAGTTTTCTAAGTTTTTGAAACTAGGAAAGCCGCTTGAAGATCCTTCAGAAATCGTATCAGAAGCATTTCGCAGATTTTTCATGAGCTATTCTAAAGCCATCAATAAGCAATCTGCTAGAACAGGTAGCTTATTTCAAAAAAACTTCAAAAGAAAAATGGTAGAACATGATACATACCTTTTGACTTGTGCTAGATATATCCATCAAAACCCACAAAAGCATGGTATTTGTGACGATTTTAAAACCTATCAATACAGTAGTTATGGTAGAATTTTGATAGAAAAACCAACTAAACTGATGAAAAGAGAAGTAATAAATTGGTTTGGTAATAACGATAGTTATAAGCAATTACACAATTCATTTAATATTGACAGCAATATTGCAGAAAAAATAATTATTGAATAGATATAGTAGACTTTCCAAGTTTTAGAAACTTGGAAAGTCTACTATATCTACATTTGCCCCATGTTTATATCAGATGATTTACAGCAGCGTTGGTGGGCTTTAGAAGCCAAATTAGTAGAACGTTTTGGTAAAAAGCCCGATTTAGAAGCCATTTTGTTTTTAATAGGCTTACAAGAAACTGGTTTTGAAGCCGAAAAAATATCGAAAGAACAGAAGCAAGACCTAATGCACGTAGCCGTGTGTACGCTATTACAATCGAGTGGTTACTTTGTATTTGAAGGTAAAGACCCCGATAATTGGCCACACTTTAAGCAAGTAAAAGAGTTGCCTGGTTATGGCTTAATAGAGCAAGAGAATATTTTAAAAGACCACATTTTGCTATACTTTAATCAAATAGGTTTTTAAAACACGAACTGTACGAATGTCACGAATTACACAAATTGAGAATAATCACACGAATATATGATTAGATACTTACTTGCCTTTGTAGCCTTTGTAGCTTTTATGTCATCTAAAGCTCAAACCAAACTGCCTGCAAAAAAAGTGGTTGCTACCCAAAAAGTAGCTACTACACCAGTTACAAATACGCCCACACCAAAGGAGCAATTAGTAGAAATAAGCACCAATTACGGTGTAATGATTGCCAAGCTTTATAATAGAACACCGCTACATAGAGACAATTTTATAAAACTAGTGCAGCAAGGTTTTTACGATAGCCTGCTATTTCACAGAGTGATAAAAGATTTTATGATTCAAGGTGGCGACCCTACCAGCAAATATGCTACCGATACAAGTAGGCTTGGCGGCGGTGCTGCACCTGGCCAACGAATTGCCGCCGAAATACAAACAGGTCTGTATCATAAAAAAGGTGCTTTGGCTGCTGCACGAGATGGTAATACTGCAAAAGCAAGTAGCACTTGCCAGTTTTACATTGTACAAGGCAAGCACTACGATACAGCACAATTACAAGCTACGTACAATAGCAGAGTAAAAGCGGCTAATGTAAATTTTAGTTTTTCTGCTACGCAAAAAGAAGTGTACGAGCGCATAGGTGGCACACCACAACTTGACCAAAGCTATACCGTATTTGGCGAAGTGATTAGCGGCCTTGATGTGATAGATAAAATTGCATCTGTGCAAACAAAACCTGGCGATAGACCGTTAATGGATGTAAGAATGACAATAAGATTGTTGAATTAGAGGCTCAAATTAAACAGCTAACCCGTCAATTGAAATTTATAAATGGTAAATATTAAAACTTTCAGCAGCGGTGCATACTCGTCATCGAATGGACAATTTATAAATACATTTTGTTGGTATGGGCTCAATGTAAACTATTTAGATTTTTTCCATTTACTTACACTACCATCTGCATTATGCACAATTACATCAAACCCTTTTTTTGTAAGGCTATTAGATGCTCTTAGGGCATCTTGTTTATTATCATGTAAGCTTGATGCACGTTCTTTCCCTTCCTTTTTTATGGCCCATCCTGCATCTCTTTTTACAATATGTACTCTGGCTGTATTTGCCATGTTGTTTATTTATACCACTAAAATAAGTATTTGATAAAACTTACAAAAAAAATACTTAATTGCACTACTAAAATTAGTAACAATGAATTTTCCAGCAAACTTACGCTACACAAAAGACCACGAATGGATAAGCTTAGAAGGCAATATTGCAACTGTAGGAATTACCGATTTTGCGCAAGGCGAATTGGGTGATATTGTTTATGTAGACATTAACACTGTAGGCCAAGATGTAGAAGCAGAAGCAGTATTTGGTACAGTTGAAGCTGTAAAAACTGTTAGTGATTTGTTTTTACCAATTGCTGGGAAAATTTTAGAAGTAAATCCAATTTTAGAACAACAACCAGAGCTTGTAAACAGCGACCCCTATGGTGAAGGTTGGATGGTAAAAGTAGAAGTGGCTGATATTGCCTCTATAGATGCTTTAATGGATGCAGCAGCTTACAAACATTTAGTAGCCTAATTATTTTTTACAAAATGGCAGCTAACTTACGTAAAGGCGTAAGTTGGCTGTAATGCTAACAGGCAGCCTTTCAAATTTCAACGGTTGACAATTTACTGATAACTATGACCGACTTTACTAACATTTTGAGTATCTTTACCTCAAAAATTGGACAAAAAAATAAATGGTTATAAGAATATCAAAAGAAGCAATAAAAAGGCGAGAGTATTGGGTTGAAGAAATCCGTAAAATCAGTGGAAACTTTGGCAATGACACCGAAAAGTTAGAAAAAGAATTAGAAGCTGAAATTAAGAAAAATGGCAATTCTTCACTTATTGACCATTTACGACTTTGTGGTAGCATTCCTGAGAGTTATGGACACGACAGTAGTGAAGAGAAGTTATACTCAAAATATACTGATTGTTTACTTTCGTTAGCTTATGTAGCGTTAGGACTTAAAAGTATTGTAATCAAAGAAAGAGCTGATGTAGCTGACGTTGAAGCATTTGCGAAAGATTATAGTTTTGTAGCGGATGCAAAAGCGTCCAGATTAAGTTTAAGTACAACAAATCCAAAAGACTTCAAAGTACAAGCAATGAATGGTTGGAAACGTGGTAAAGATTATGCAATGGTTGTTACAACTATTTATAGACTGCCACACAAAACAAGCCAAATTTATAGTCAAGCAAGTACAAGTAACGTATGTATTTTTACTTATTCGCACTTAGCATTACTACTTTCATATTCGGAAGTTGAAGGATCAGCAAAATCCGAACAACTTCTGAAAAAAATATTTCAAACAGTTCAAGCACTTAATCCCTCAAAAAACGCTACAGATTATTGGTTAGCGATAAACAAAACGTTACTACTCACCATAGTAATTAGCTATTGTACAGATTGCGTCAAATGGGTTTTG
>JASGCX010000061.1 GCA_030053925.1 Flavobacterium sp. | reverse complement strand
AACCATGAACCATCAACCATGAACTATCACCCATCAACCATGAACCATCAACCATCAACCATGAACCATCAACCACCAACTTTCCCTACTTTGCACCGCTAAATGTCTTCTGTTTTGCAAACACAATCGCAACAAAATTTTAGGGTTCAGTTGGGTATTACAGTGCTTAGTGTGGTGCTGTTTGCAACAAAAATTATCGCTTATTTTTTAACACATTCGCTTGCCATACTTACCGATGCTTTAGAAAGTATTGTAAATGTGTTGGCTGGTTTTATAGGCTTGTACAGTTTGTATGTGGCAGCAAAACCTAAAGATAGCGACCACCCTTATGGCCACGGCAAGGCAGAGTTTGTGTCATCGGCTGTTGAGGGCACTTTAATTATTGGTGCAGGTATTATAATTATTGGGCAAACCATTCAAAACATTGTTGATAGCCGACCAATAGTATCGCTTGATACAGGCTTAATATTAGTAGGCATTACGGGTGTACTAAACTATGTGGCAGGTTATATTTGCTTGCAAATAGGCAGGCGCAACCACTCGATAGCACTAGAAAGTAGCGGTAAGCATTTGCAGTTAGATACCTACTCTACCATTGCTATTATTGTGGGCTTGGTAGTTATTTTGTACACCAAATGGATTTGGCTAGATACGGTGATAGCATTAGGTGTAAGCGGCTTGATTTTATACAATGGTTATCGCATTATTCGCAAGTCGCTTGCAGGCATTATGGATGAAGCCGATGAGGATTTGTTGAAACAATTTGTAACCATTTTAAATGCCAATAGAAAACCCAATTGGATAGACTTACACAACCTACGTGTAATAAAATATGGTAGCACTTTGCATGTAGATTGTCACCTAACCGTGCCTTGGTACTTAAACATTCATCAAGCACATGCAGAAATAGATGACCTAAGTGCCATGATTGAACATAAATTTGGTAAAGCATTTGAACTTTTTGTACATACAGATGGTTGTATGCCTTTTAGCTGTAGCATTTGCAATAAAATGGATTGCACACTGCGGCAACATCCATTTACCAAAAAAATACCTTTTACTTTAGAAAATATTAGCAGTAATTTGAAACACGGAAGCATTGAAAGAAGTGAAACGTGAAATGTGAAAAGTGAAAAGTGAAAAGTAAAACGAGAAAAGTGAAAAGTAAAACGAGAAATCTCAAACTATAAATTTCAAACGAGAAATCTCAAACCATAAATCTCAAACTATAAATTTCAAACTATAAATTAGAAATGATGAACGCTTGGCAAGACTACCAACAGCAACATAAAGACCGCTTTTTAAAAGAATTATTGGCTTTGTTACGCATACCTAGCGTTAGTGCTAAAAGCGAACACAATGCAGATATGCTTACCTGTGCAGAAGCTGTAAAGCTAAGTTTGCTAGAGGCCGGTGCAGATACGGTAAGCATTTACCCAACAGCAGGCCACCCAATAGTGTATGGCGAAAAAATGGTAGACCCCAGCAAGCCTACTGTATTGGTATATGGTCATTACGATGTACAACCTGCCGACCCATTAGAACTTTGGAACAGTGGCCCATTTGAACCCGTAATTATTGACGGTAAAATATTTGCCCGCGGTAGCTGCGACGATAAAGGACAGTTTTACATGCACGTAAAAGCCTTAGAAACATTGGTAAAAACTGGCACACTAACCAATAACATAAAGTTTATTATAGAAGGTGAAGAAGAAATTGGTAGCCCTAACCTAGCCACTTTTGTAAAAGAAAAAAAAGACTTGCTAAAAGCAGATGTGGTGCTAATAAGCGATACCTCTATGCTAAGTATGAATACACCAAGTATTGATGTAGGTGTACGTGGCCTAAGCTACATAGAAGTAGAAGTAACTGGCCCAAACCGTGATTTACACAGTGGTGTGTACGGTGGTGCAGTGGCTAATCCTATTACCATGTTGGCAAAAATGATTGCAGCTTGTCACGATGAAAATAACCACATTACCATACCCGAGTTTTACGATGATGTTGTAGAAGCCTCACCTGCCGAAAGAGCAAAAATGGCACAAGCACCATTTAACGAAGCAGCGTATAAAGCAGACCTTGGTGTTACAGAACTTTGGGGCGAAGCTGGCTACAAAACCAACGAAAGAACAGGCATTCGTCCTACGCTAGAAGTAAATGGCATTTGGGGTGGTTACACAGGCGAAGGTGCCAAAACAGTATTGCCATCAAAAGCATTTGCCAAAATTTCTACACGCTTAGTACCTAACCAATCATCTGTAAAAATTACCAAAAAGCTGCTAGCCTATTTTACCAAAATGGCACCTGCCGGCGTTACTGTAAAAGCCACAGAACATCACGGTGGCGAGCCTTACATGACACCAATAGATAGCATAGAATACAAGGCTGCCGAAAAAGCAATTGCTACAACGTTTGGTAAAGAACCAATACCTGTACGTGGTGGTGGCAGTATTCCTATTTGTGCTTTGTTTGAAGAAGTATTGGGTATTAAAATTGTGTTTATGGGCTTTGGCTTAGATAGCGATAACCTACACAGCCCTAACGAAAAATTTGATGTGTTTAACTTTTACAAAGGCATAGAAACCATCCCTTATTTCCACCAGTTTTATACAGAAATGAAAGGATGATTTTAAACCTATTAGGTTTGGCATAATGCCTCGGTTGTGCATTAAAACTGCGTTTACAAAGTACCTTGTATGGTTTTAAATTTGTTCAGCTTTTAGCAAAGCGAATTTAAAACCTGCAAGGTTTTATAATCTTGGCGAGATTATTGACTATGCCATAAAGTTGTACAACAAATGCAATAACTTCAACCAATGCAAGAAGAACAAGAAACCTCTTTTTTTAAAGAAAGCCGACAACAACTTGAGCAGTATGTGCAAGACAGAGTGCTATTACTAAAACTGCAAATGGTAGAAAAAGTATCGCAGCTAATAGCATTGCTATTTATGGGCTTAACGCTAGCACTACTCGCCTTTTTCATCTTACTATTTGTAAGCATTATGGCAGGCTATTATTTTGCCGATGTTACAGGCAGTTTATACATTGGCTTTGGTATTGTAGCCCTGTTCTACATTATACTATTTGTGTTGATAGTTTCGCTTCGCAAAAAAGTAATAGAAAAGCATATTATTGATGCGGTAATTAAAATATTCATGGATAAAAGTGCTAGTGATGATGATGACGAATAAAACAAATACAGTACAATCGCTTAGCGGCTTGCAAGCAGAAATTAGGCTTGTAAGAAGCCGTGTAAAAACACGAGAAGCCGACCTAGAAAAGCGCTGGGATAAACTACCTGAAGAATCGCTGAAAGCCGCAATGGGCGCAGTATTGCCCGCATGTATTAACAATAAAATTGCAGGTGGTACTTGGCAAATAGTAAGGGCAATTGGCAGCTTTTTATTTGATAAACATAATGACGGTGAAGCGCAACCTTATTGGAAAGAGTTGTTGGCTTCCTCGGCACAAAACTTTGGATTATCTGCTGTTTTAAAACTAGTATTAGGCTTTGTAAAAAGATAACTTATTGCACAGCTTGTAGTTGTAAAACCTCTTTCATAAAATTTTCAGTTTCTTGTATTACACCTGCTACATCTTTCGATTTAATGGGTGAGCCAAGCACATGACTTTCGGTGTTAGGCATTGCTACTGCTCTTTTTAAATTGGCAGGTGTACCTAATGTAGCCATCATTTCTTTTATTGCAGATACTTTTACAACACGGTCTTGATGTTCTTCATCTTTGTAATAGTAAAGTGCCAATGTAGGTTGCTTTACGGCTTTAAATGTAGCATCCGTCATAGTGGTTTCTACAAGTTCTTCCACTGACACAGCAGCTTCTAAACGATACGGAGAGTTCCAATATTTTAAGTAGTCACTTGTGGTATCGGCAGGTACTATATAATTGCCATTCTTTACTTTTCTTGCAATTTGCAAGCCCCAAGGATTGTTTAATAACCATGCTTTAGAATCGTTAATAGCTATATTGGGTGAGTATAAAATTAACCCTGCCACATCATTAGGAAACATAGCTGCCAGTTTAAGTGCCAAAGTGCCGCCTGTAGAAGTACTCATCAGAATTACTTTTTTGCCTAATTGCTTACCAATAGCTAAGGCCGCTTTACCACTTTGCCAATAATTATCAGCCGTTAAGTTGATAAGTTGTTCTGCCGTATCTATTCCATGTTCTGCTAAACGACTCAAGTATAAATTACAGCCAAATTGTTTAGCGATGTTTCTATGTGCAGGATTACCTTCTTCTTGACAAGCACTAAAGCCATGCAGGTACACAATGGCGTATTCTGTAGGTTGTTTTAAACTGTCTTTCCAAATAATTCTTGCTTGGTTATTGGGCTTTAGTTTATGCTGTGCTTCAATATTGTTTACATAGTTGTCAATGCTTGCAGCGCTTGATGGAACTGTTGGTAAATGGGCATCGTACACTGGTGTTGCAGGATGTGGCCCAAGCATATACACAATTACCAAAGTAGCTACAAGTGTTAGCAAAATTTTCATCCACCATTTCATACTGTATCGTTTTATCAATTAAGCAATTGTTAGTTGTTAGGTTCTATTATTTGCTGCTAATATTTCTTTTTAAGTAGCCGTTATAATCTGGAATTATGGCTTCGTATTCTTCATGCATAAAAGGCGAAGTTATTATAAAATCTGCCGTAGATCGGTCGCAAGCCATAGGAATATTCCATACAGCACATAAGCGTAGCAAGGCTTTTACGTCAGTATCATGCGGTTGTGCTTCCATAGGATCCCAAAAAAAAATCACAATGTCTATATCACCAGTGGCTATTAAACTACCTATTTGTTGGTCGCCACCAAGTGGGCCACTTAAAAACTTTTTTACAGGTCTATCTAAGGCTTCTTCTACCATTTTACCTGTTGTGCCTGTGGCAAATAATTCGTGGCGAGCAAGTACCGTTTTATTAAAAATGGCCCATTGGCTCATTTCATCTTTTTTGTGGTCGTGGGCTATTAAGGCAATGCGTTTGCGAGTACTTAGTTTTTTGGTAACAGACATCGTACAATTTTGTGGTGCTAAATATACGTTTTAATTAACGCCATAAAAGTGCAGGAATAAAATTTGCCTAGCAAATGCAAGTATTCATTAAATTACATGCTACCATATTTTGAAACCCACTTACCATATTTATCCTTTGGGCGAAAGCGCCGTTACCATTGCTTTTGAAGCCATTATTAGTGAGCCTATTAACAATTTGGTAATTGCATTGTACAAGCATTTACAAGTACAACCAATTTCTGGTGTAAAAGATGTAATACCAGCTTATCATACCTTAACACTGGTATTTGATAGCAGCTTATTAAAGCAAGCAACTGATGTATTTGAATGGATGAGACGACTAGCCGATATTACCATTGCTAGCAGTAACTGGCAGCAAACAATAGAGCATGAAGTAATAGAAATACCTGTTTGTTACGATACTGCTTTTGGGCTAGATATTGTTGCAATGGCCGCTGATAAAAGCATCTCAATAGACAACTTAATTCAACGACATATTGCACGGCAATACCGTATTTACTGCATTGGCTTTTTACCTGGCTTTGCGTATATGGGTAATGTAGATGATGTGCTTGCAACACCACGTAAACAAGCACCAAGGGCAACTGTAAAAGCAGGTTCGGTAGGTATTGCAGGTGTGCAAACGGGTGTGTATCCGCTACAATCGCCTGCCGGGTGGAATATTATTGGCGAAACACCCTTACAATTATTTGATGCCAATAAACTAGAACCGGTATTGCTTAAAATGGGCAATATGGTGCAGTTTAAGCCGATAAGTTTATCTGATTTTTTGTTAGAAAAAAATAAACCAGTAATTGCCAAAGCATTACCTGTTGCAACAGCAAATAGCATAACCATCATAAAACAAGGTATTGCAGATACAGTACAAGATTTAGGACGTTTTGGCTACCAACAATTTGGCATTAACCCCACAGGTGCCATGGATGTAGTAGCAGCAAAAGTGGCTAACTTTTTAGTTGGCAATGCCGCCACAGAAGCCGTGTTTGAATTGCATTTTCCTGCTTCAGTTTTTCAATTTAATATAGATGCGTTGATAGCATTGAGTGGTGTAGATTTTAGTGCAACCATTAACGATGAACCAATACCAATTAATACACCAATAATTGTAGCAGCTAATGGCATTTTAAAATTTACAAAGCTTGTTTCTGGTGCAAGATGTTACTTGGCAGTGAATGGTGGATTAAACATTGAAAAATGGCTTGGCAGCTACAGCACACATTTGAAAGCCAATGCTGGCGGCTATTGTGGCCGTTTGTTACAAAAAGGCGACGTTATTAATATCAACAATAATTTACCGCTTAAAGCGCATTTACAAGAAAAATCACTAGCAATACTGCAATGGCAGGCAGACGTTGTAGCTTTGTATAAAGATGCCAATTGTATTGAAATAATTGCAGGTAACGAATATCCTATTTTAACCGAAGCATCTACAGATGTATTAACCGCTAGCAGTTTTGTAATTACTGCTAAAAGCGATAGAATGGGTTATCAGTTACATGGCATACCACTACAATTAAAGCAACAACTATCCCTCATTTCTACTGCTGTAACTAGAGGTACAGTACAACTATTGCCTAATGGCGAATTGATTGTGTTAATGGCCGACCATCAAACAATTGGTGGCTACCCCCGAGTGGCGCAAGTAGCACAAGTAGCTATGCCTAAACTAGCACAATTACAAGCGCATCAGCGCATTAGTTTTACTATCGTTTCTCAGCAGCAGGCTGTAGATTTATGGCAATTGCAACAGCAGTATTTGCTACGCATACAAAATGCCTGTATCTTTAAATTGAAAGAATTTTTAGCAACATGATGTCTGTAGACCTTAACTGCGATTTAGGTGAGGGGTTTTTAAACGATGAATTGCTTTATCCTTACATCAGTAGTGCCAATATTGCTTGCGGCTATCACGCTGGCAATTTAGATACCATCACAAAATCTATTGGCTATTGTTTGACGCACAATGTGGCTATTGGTGCGCATCCTGGCTTTAACGACAAACAAAATTTTGGTAGAACTGAAATACAATTATCTGCCGAGTGCCTACAAGATTTGGTAATGACCGAAATATTGGCGGTACATTTTTTAGCCATTAAAATGGGTGCAACATTACATCATGTAAAATTGCATGGTGCAATGTATAATATGGCTGCAAGAGATAAGGCAATGGCACTAACAGTTGCCGATGCTATACAAAAAGTTGACCCCAATTTAATTGTGTACGGCCTTAGCGGTAGTTACTTAATAAGGGAGGCAAAAGCACTTGGCTTACAAACTTGTAGCGAGGTATTTGCCGACAGAACCTATTTACCCGATGGTAGCTTAACACCAAGAACCTGGCCCAATGCATTCATCACATCGGCCAAAGTCGCTATTGCGCAAGTGTTGCAAATGGTACAACATCAAACAGTTACTTGTATAGATGGGACGGTTATGCCTTTAGTGGCCGAAACCATTTGCTTACATGGCGATGGCGAACATGCAGTAACATTTGCAAAGCAAATTCACCAAACTTTAAAACAGCACAACATTGACATTAAAACCCAATAAATCATCTGCCATTTTAGGGGCTGCATTTTTAATGGCTACATCGGCAATTGGTCCCGGATTTTTAACGCAAACAACCGTATTTACCCAACAGCTAGGGGCGAGTTTTGGCTTTGTAATTCTATTGTCTATTTTGCTAGACATTGGTGCGCAACTAAATATTTGGCGTGTTATTACTATTAGCGAATTACGAGCACAAGATTTGGCTAACACAATGTTGCCAGGCTTAGGCTATTTTATAGCCGCATTAATTGTAGTAGGTGGCTTGGCATTTAACATAGGCAATATTGCTGGTAGTGGTTTAGGGGTAAATGTGTTAACAGGGCTTGATGCAAAATATGGTGCCATTATAAGTTGTGCCTTAGCCTTGTTTATTTTTTTGATGAAGGAAGTAGGCAAGCTATTAGATGCGTTTACCAAAATTTTAGGCTTGTTAATGATACTGTTAACTATGTATGTTGCCATCGGTTCTCATCCACCAATTGGCAATGCTTTAACACATAGTTTTTTGCCCCAAAAGATAGATGTGCAAACCATTGTAACCCTTGTGGGCGGTACGGTTGGCGGCTATATAAGTTTTTCTGGCGCCCATAGATTATTAGATGCAAACGTGAAGGGCTTACAAAGTATTAAGGCTGTAAATAAAAGTGCCGTAAGCGGCATTATTGTTACAGGTATTATGCGTACAGTTTTATTTTTGGCGGCTTTAGGTGTGGTTACTAGCGGTGCAGCTATCGATGCTTCTAATCCTCCGGCATCGGTGTTTAAAATTGCAGCCGGTAATATTGGCTATCGCTTTTTTGGTGTGGTAATGTGGAGTGCTGCTATTACATCGGTAGTTGGTGCAGCTTATACATCTGTATCATTTTTAAAAACATTTCATCCATTTTTTAAGCGCAATGAAAAAGCCTTAATTAGCGGGTTTATTATTTTTTCAACAATGGTATTTGTGGTAATAGGCAAGCCTGTACAATTATTAGTAATGGCAGGTGCATTAAACGGCTTAATATTACCAATTGCCCTCGCAGTAATTTTAGTAGCTGCAAGAAATAAAAATCTACTTAAAAACTATGTACATCCATTGTGGATGCAATTGGTTGGTTGGCTTGTAGTGCTTGCTATGACTGTGTTTTGCGTAATTACTATTTACAATTGGCTACACCAATAATTACCACTTGTCTTCATCGGCAATATTATTGTTGCATTGTTTATACAATTTTCTTGTTGCTACTTTTTTAGCTTGCCTTTTTATAATGGCATCTGCTATTATTTCACCAGCATTATTGCTTGATGGTAATGCCAATAGTTGTTTAATGGTGCTTTCTTGCACATCTATTCTATACAGTAAAAACACTAGTTTTTCAAAGTTGGTATTTATGAGTTGATTGATATACGCAGCTAATTCTTCCCTAAAATTATTGGTAAGTACCAAGCCAGTTACTTTCTCTAAATCTTGTTGTATTATTTCGTTATTATCAATCATAGAAAATCAAATTACTCAATAAAATCAGCAGTTAAAACTTCTCCATTACACCAAGGCCAAACAAAGCAAAGTCATATTTTACAGGGTCTTCAGCATCAAGTGTACGCAAATAGTTTGTTAATTCTAATGCGGCCTGCCAGTCTACCAATTGTCTATTTAATATTTGAAAACGCTTTGCTACTCTTGCTACATGTAAGTCTATTGGGCAAATGAGTTGCGAAGGTTTAATGCTTTTCCATACACCAAAATCTACACCTGCATTATCACTGCGAACCATCCATCGTAAATACATATTCAGTCGCTTGCAAGATGATTGCTTGTACGGTGTGGCTATATGTTTTTTAGTACGTGGTGGAAAATCTTCTAACGAAAAAAAGTATTGGTGAAAGCCAATTAAACCTTGTTCAATTGTGGCATCGTTTGCCCATAACCATTTGGTAAATGCTGTTTCAAGCGATGTGTGTTGCTGATAATGAAACTGTAAAAAATGGATGAAATATAGTAAGTCGGTAGTGTTAAATGTGCGGTGTTTAAATGCCAATAATTTCTTTAGGTCTTGCGGTTGATGGTTTACAATAAAATCATGTGGTGCATCGTCCATTAGTTGTAGTAATTCATTGGTTTTATTGATGATAGTGGTACGAATACCCCAGGCAAATATGGCTGCAAAAAAGCCAGCAATTTCAATGTCTTGCAGTTTAGTAAAACGATGTGGTACACAAATAGGATCGTCTTTTATAAAAGCAGGCTGGTTGTATTGGGCAACTTTTGTGTTAAAGAAATGGGTGAGGTTGTTTTGCATTATTGTATTCTATTGCTTATCCAATTAGGATGTTTGTGTTGGTGGATAATTGCCATCACCCTTACTTGCAATCTTTCTAAGTCTATTCTATATACAAGCGAATATGGACATCTTTTTAGCGATGCGCTTCTTGCTTCAACTTCAATTAAAGAAGCGTAATAAGAATGTTAGAAGACTATCTTTTAGCGTATTTCAAAAGCTTCAATAAACTCAAAGTCTAAGTTATCTTTTTGTTCTTCATACCAAATAAAACGCTCATCAAAATCAATTTCGGCTTCTCTCGATACGATAATTACAAAGGTATTATCTAGCATACTTGTTCTTTAAAACATGCCATTCAATACCGCCATTTGAATTCGCTTTATCTAATGTAAGGCGTTCCGTAATTAACGCCTTTTTCCATTCAGGTACATCTGTTTTTTGTTGGTCTATGCTATCCCATAATTCAGTTACTAAAGAAATCTTTTCTTCTGCAGATAGTTGCAAAAGCGCTTCTTTATTGTAGCACATTGTTTATTGTTTTACTAAAATTACAAGGTTTTATAAAAAGTTATCCTATCGCTTTATCCAAATCATTTATCAAATCATCTGCATCTTCTATGCCTACACTTAAGCGTATTAGCGCATCGCTCAAGCCATTTTTTAAACGTTCTTCTCTTGGTATAGATGCGTGTGTCATAGTTGCAGGATGATTGATTAGCGATTCAACACCACCAAGGCTTTCGGCTAGAGAAAATAGTTTTGTACTCATCAGCACACGTTTGGTTTCTGCGTCACTTGTGTCTTTTAATTCAAAGCTCATCATGCCGCCAAAGTCTCGCATTTGTTGCTTCGCAATGGCATAGTTAGGATGGTTAGTAAAACCGCACCACCACACTTTACCCACTTTAGGATGGTTGCGTAAAAACTCGGCAACTTTTCTACCATTTTCGCAATGGCGCTGCATACGTACATGCAAGGTTTTAATGCCGCGTAATACCAAGAAGCAATCCATAGGCCCTGGTACTGCACCAGTGCTTTTTTGAATAAAAAACAATTGGTCTCTTAGTGCTTCATCATTCATCATCAAGCAGCCTTGTATTACATCGCTGTGGCCACCCAAATATTTTGTAGCCGAGTGCATTACAACATCTGCACCAAGGTCTAGCGGGTTTTGTAAGTAGGGCGAAGCAAACGTATTATCTACGCATAGTAAGGCTTTGGTGCTTTTTGCAATAGTAGCTACCGCAGCTATATCTGTAATATTCATCAAAGGGTTCGTAGGTGTTTCAATCCAAATCAGTTTTGTATTAGCCGTAATAGCGGCTTCAATATTTTTGGTGTTTGTGGTATCTACAAAAATAAATTTGATGCCAAACTTCTCAAATACTTTGGTAAACAAGCGATAGGTACCACCATACATATCATTGGCAGCAATTACTTCATCGCCTGGTGCTAGTAGTTTAATAACGGCATCTGTTGCAGCCACACCACTACTAAAAGCCAAACCATATTTACCATTCTCTATGGCAGCGTATGCAGTTTCAAGTGCAGCACGTGTGGGATTGCCCGCCCTAGAGTAGTCGTAACCTTTATGTTCGTTAGGCGCATCTTGTACAAACGTAGATGTTTGGTAAATAGGCGTCATAATTGCACCCGTTGTAGGGTCTGGTTCTGCACCTGCATGTATAAATTTTGTGCCAATGCCGCTAGCCCCTAAATGGGAATTTTTATTATCAATCATGTTTCAGTATTTTTTTAGATAAACAATATTAAGCTATTCTTTTTATTCTCCTTTATGGGTTATGGATGCTTAAATAATTCTGCAGCACATAAATAACGCCAATCAAAATTATTGGTGCTATGTGCAGCTTGTGGTTGGGCAGCTTGTTTTAATACAGATGGTTGTAGCACATTTTTTTCTACCAATATTTTTTTGCTGTCTCTTATCATGCCTTGTATGGTTTTGTGTTGCATCCATTGTTGTTGCGGTGGTTCGTAGCCTATTTTGTTGGTTCGCCACACAATGTTTTCTGGTAGTTTATTTACCATGCTTTGCCTTAAAATCCATTTGGTAAAGCCATTGTGTATTTTGTATTGAGATGGTAGCGAGAAAATAAATTCTACTAATTGGTGAGATAAAAATGGCAAGCGCACTTCTCTACTATGGGCCATTGAGTTTCTATCTGCATAGCGCAGCAATTCTTCTAAGCCTATTGTAAAAGTGTTGTACCGTAATATATCTTCTAAAGCATGTACAACGGGCTTTTGCAGCGTATCGTTATTATAAAATTTGGTATAAAAATCTTGGTTTAAATGTGCATGATGCAATTGTTGGTTAATGGCTTTTTGCTGTAATTTTTTGGCTGTTCTTTCTGGTAAAAAAGCTGCTGCATAGTTTTTAATGCCCCAACTTTCTAAAAAATTGTTTTGCTGTAACAGTTGTTTTTCATGCTTAAAACTGCTGTAATTTTTTTTAAGTAGTGCTTGCAAAAACCAATGCGTGTATTTTTTATAACCACCCAATATTTCATCTGCACCTTGCCCATCAAGCAATACAGTTACGCCTTTTTCTTTGGCTAATTTGTACACCATAAACTGTGTGAATACGCTACTACTTTGTAGCGGCTCTTCTTGGTGGTACATCAATGTTTGCCAATGTTCTATCCAATCGTTTTCAGTGGGTGTAATGGTATGTTGTTTTAAATAAAATTGGTCTACAACTGCTTTGCTATAAGCACTTTCATCTTTCTCGAAACCAGGAAAAATGGCAGAAAAAGTTTGAAGTTTTTTATTTGAAGTTTGTAGTTGCATGATGGCTGCTACAATGCTAGAACTATCGAGGCCGCCGCTAAGGCTAGTACCTACAGTTACATCGCTGCGTAAGCGTCTATTAACCGAGGTTGCAAATAGTTCAGAGAATTGTTCAATGGTTGCTTTAACTCCAAAATCTAAACTCAAAACTTTGTTCTCTAGTTTGTACCAACACTTCATTTGTACCTTACCTAAATTAGGCTGAATAGTTAAATAATGGCCTGGCGGTAACGATAAAATATGGCTGTAAAAGGTTTGTGTTTTTTTAATGGGGTTTTGCAAATAGCCAAGCGTAATATAGTTTAGCGCCATGGTGCCATTTAAGTCTTTAGGTGTACCCAAAGCCCAAAGTGCTTTCATTTCGCTTGCAAAAACAAAGCGCTCAAACTTGCCACGTTGTTGATATTGTGCATGGTAATACAAAGGCTTTTCGCCAAATCTATCACGAGCAATAAATACTTCTTTTGTGTTGTTGTTATACAATGCAAATGCAAACATGCCATCGAAATAATTACAACAATCTTTACCCCAAAAATCGTAGGCAGCAGAAATAACTTCTGTGTCTGAACTAGTAGAAAACGTATAGCCGTGTTGCTGTAGCTCGTTTTTAAGTTCTATGTAATTATAAATTTCGCCATTAAACGTAATGGTATAATGCAGATAGTGTAAGGGTTGCGCTGCATTGTTTGATAAATCTATTACCGATAAGCGTTTATGGCCAAAAGCTACAGTTGCATCATCGCTTTGCCACTTGCCTTCACCATTAGGGCCACGGTGTTGCAGCTTGTTTATCATTAGTTGCACATGATGTAATGATACTAATGGTGCGTAGGGAGAAATAATGCCTGCAATGCCACACATAATTTACCTGAAATAGATTAGGCGGTTAAGGTACAGAGAAAATGAGCTTTAGCAAAAAGGTAAAAAATGGTGTGAGGAAAGCTGTGGGTTGGATTGCCACGAAGCTAAAAATGAGTAACAGTAATTGTTTCATTGTTTATACATTTTCGCCAGCCAATAATACCTGCCACGCAGCATGTACTTTGTTTTGTAGTAATAATTCTTTCGCATAGCTGTGCAGTTCTTGTTCCATATCGGCAGGGTTTAAAGCATAGTATTGAAAAATATTTTTCAATTTATCGTCAGAAAAAGTGGCATCAACAAAAGGTAGTTCTACCACATTAGCTAGTTGCCCTAAGTTATTGCCCGTTAAAATACTACTATTACGAATACTAGTTGGCAGCGCATCTACACCAATGGCTATCTGTGTTGTAGGTTTATCAATTTCAAACAAATTTGTAGCATCTACTTTACAATACCAATTGCCACCAAGCCTTGCTACTAGTGCTAGTTTCGTAGGGTCTATCATGTTGGCAGCATCATTTAAAATACTATCGTTTATGTGCATGTTTAATACTTCTGCAATTACTAATTGCCCTGCACCAGCAATTTGTCCAAGGCTTTTTACCTCAAGCACTTTGCACTCAAGTTGCACTTTGGCTTCTTGTACCATTGGCGGTTGTACTAATGTGGCTGGTGTTTTTGTAAAGCCTGCTTTTACAAATTCATTTGTACCTTTTGCAAATTCGCAACTGCTTAAACTCATTTGCTGCACCATATCATAATCGCAAATATTAATTACTACTTCTGGTACTTCTAGTATATTTTGGAAGGTGTGCTTAGTACTACCATCACGCATTTTTCTTACCACAGAAAATACAACAATAGCAGGCTTGTACGATACTAAATTGAAGAAGCTAAATGGGCTTAAATTTACGTTGCCACTAGCATCTATTGTGCTGGCAAAACAAATAGGCCTAGGTGCAATGGCAAATTGTAACCATTGCTGGTATTGAGTTACAGGCGTTTCTAAAATGTTGATGTACATGCTACATAAAGTATTTGTAGCTAAAGTAGTACTTACTTGTTAGTATTTAAAAACTGCTGCATAGATATTATGTCGCCTTCTTTTTTTAGGTCGTTTACAAGGCGATACAATCTATCTACTAATGCGCTGCCACACCAACGCTTGGTATAGGTGGGTAAAGCGGTAGTAACTATTGCATCAGTAAATTCCCAAGGGTGAAAATACAGGCATACGTAGCCATCTTTTTTTAGTGTTTGTACTACTAAGTTTTTAAACAAAAAGTAAGGCATGTTTTTAAATGCCAACCAAAATAACGGTACTCTAAAATTGTGCGTTACCGATGCAGGAATTCTTGTCATGCCTTCATCCTGGTACACCGTTCTTGGTAGGTGTAAATTATTATAACGACCGGGTAAAAAAGTAGGATTGATAGACGAGTCATACCTGTAGCCTGCTTTCAATACTTCGCTCATTGCTACCTTGCGCATACGAGGCATACGAAGGCCTGTAACAGGTGTTTGTGTAATGGTTTCTAGTGCTAAACGTGAGGATAATAAATGTGCATCTTCAAAATTAGTATGATAATAAGTGTGCGATGCAATTTCGTGTTGTTGCGCCAATGCTTTAATATCTTCAGGAAAATTGATAGCGTAAGTAGCCGTGGTAAACAATGTAGTAGCAATGCTTTTATCATTAAGAACTGGTGTAATGGCATCAAGCCCTAGCTTACCTATTTGCAACTGTTCTTGCAATAAAATAGCTTGTTGATATTCTAGCGGCATATCAAATTCTTCAACATCAAAACTCAATAAAATAGATTGGTGCATTTATAGGTTGCTTTCTTTAATAATGTAGTGTGGGCGCTGCTTGCTTTGCATAAATAGTTTACCTAAATAAATGCCAATTATGCCAAGAATCATTAACTGCAAACCACCAAAAAAAGAAATGGTTACAATTGTTGAAGCCCAGCCTGAAACAGGCCGCTCCCAAAAATAACTGATAATAATGTATGGTATACAAAGCAAAGAACACAGTGAAAAGACAAAGCCTAAATAGGCTGCTATATACAAAGGCTTAGTGCTAAACGATGTTATGCCTTGTACCGCAAGCCTTGCCATTTTTTTAAAAGAATATTTAGACTTACCTGTAAGCCTTAAAGCCGAAGTATATTGTATACCAATTTGCTTAAAACCCATCCATTTTACCAAGCCACGTAAAAAAATATCTGCTTCAGAAAATGTGCGGAAAATAGCTACCACTTTACTATCCATTAACCTAAAATCAGCGGTGCCTGCTTCAAGCTCTATATCAGATAAATTATTGATGATACCATAAAAAAACTCCGATGTTTTTTGTTTTAGCAACCCAGTTTCACTATGGTCATTTCTAATTGTATATACTATATCGTATCCGTTTTCCCATTGCTTTATAAGTTCAGGTAATAATGCTGGCGGATGTTGTAAATCACCATCCATCATTATTACCGCATCGGTATTGGCTCTATCAAGCCCCGCTTTTAAAGCATTTTGATGGCCAAAACTTTTTGTGAGTGATATATAAAATATATTAGAATGTGTAGATGCTTTCTCTTTAAGATACTCTAAAGTTCCATCTGTGCTACTGTCTTCTACAAAAATAAATTGTATGTTATACGGAAGTTGTTGTAATGCAGCCTCAACTTCATTAATTAGCATTGGTAAATTTCCAATTTCGTTACACACTGGTACAACGATTGCAATACTTTTTCTTGTTAAGAGGTGGGGAATCATAAACATTAAGGTATGATATACAAATATAGGCTTAGAACATTTGTTTTTTATAGATTAATAGCTTACAGCTGCTTACGTGCATAATAGTAAACCTTTATTGAATGGTTGCTTATTTTAATGATTGAGTAAAGGGTGAAAATATATATATTCAATGAAACTATTGCCATACATATTGCAATTAACTACATTTCACTTCTTGTATCATTTTTTGCAGCCCTTGAAGCATATTAACTTTTGGTTTCCAATGTAATAATTGATGAGCTTTAGAGATGTCGGCAAGCGTATTCATAATTTCTGCTTGTCTTTTTTTAGCATCGCTAAAAACCGGATAATTCGTTTCTTCAATTTGCTGCATTAGTGTAATAATTTCCGCTACCGAATAGCTTGTTTCTGAGCCAATATTGATAATTTCAAAGCTATTAATAGTTAGCGCAAGAACTACAGCTTCAACAAAGTCTGTAATATATATATAATCTCGTTTAGGTTCTAGGTCTTTTACAGCAAATGCTTTATCGGTAATCATTTGGTGTATTAGCATGGGTATTAAAAAAGAAGATGGTTGGCCATGCCCATATATGTTAAATGGCCTAATTATAACCACAGGTACATTAAAATTTTCTGCATAAAATGTACAATAATCTTCTGCTATTTTTTTTGCTAATGCATAAGGGTTGGGTGTAAAAATTGGTGCCGTTTCTTTAATAGGAAGTGTTTTAGGGTTGCCGTACAGATATGAACTTATAAATATTAGCTTAGCGTTGTGTTTTTTGCAATATTCCAAAGCCATAAGTGTTCCATTAGCATTGGTATCAAGAAAAACTGCTGGATTTTGCCAACTTTCTGGCACAAATGTTTTAGCAGCTAAATGTATAACTGCATCAGTTTTTGGTAAATATTGCCATGTAGTAGCTGCTGCTATGTGTCCCATATTACTAGTAAGTGAAACTACTTCGTAGCCAGCTTTTAATAATGTTTTTACAATATATTTGCCTACAAAGCCGTTAGCTCCTGTAACAAGTATCTTACTCATATAAAATCTTTTCTTTCATCGTGTCGAATGTTTCAATGGCTTGTAGATAATCATCTGGTCGTCCAATATCTAACCATAATCCTTCGTAAGCATTTACAGCAACTGAATGATTATTTTTTAATAAATAAAGCATTAGATTATCAAAACCATAAGGGCAATTGGTAGGTATAAACTCTAATACGCTTTTGCTTACCATGTATATACCCATACTCACTTCATAGGTGTGCTTAGGCTTTTCTTTAAAACCCGTAAGTTTATTGTTCGATGTTTCTAATACGCCATAATCTATCATTTCATCACGCTTATGCGAGCAAATGGTAAACAATACATTATTGTCTATATGTTTTTGATAAAATTCTGCATAGGACAAATCTGTCAATATGTCTCCATTCATTACCAAGAAGTGTTCGGGCAAATTGTTAATGAGCGTTAATGGCCCCATTGTACCTAGGGGCTGATCTTCTAAAGAGTAAGCAATTGCAATGTTCCATTTGCTTCCATCACCAAAAAAGGCTTTAATCAATTCGGCTTGATGATTAACTGCAAGTGTAATTGAGGTAAACCCTTGAATTGCCAACTGCCTTATAATAACTTCTAAAATTGGGTATTCGCCTACGGGCATTAATGGTTTAGGCAATACAACAGTATAAGGTCGCAACCTTTTGCCTTTGCCGCCGGCTAATATAACTGCGTGCTTTTTCATACTATTATATATTATATGTTTCTGTTTTGTAACGGTTTAAATTCTCAGGTTTTACAAACCAATCAATTGTTTTTTGTAATCCTTTTTTAAAACCATCTAATCCGCCATAGGCTGGCTGCCAGTTCATTATTTGTTCGGCTTTTTTATAACTGCAAAAAAGTCTTTCAACTTCGCTTTTTTCTGGTCTTAGTCTTAGTGGATCTAATTCAAATACTACATCTTTATTCATTAATTGTGCAATTAATTCGGCGGTATGTTGCATAGAAATTTCAAAACCACTACCTATATTCGTTACTACACCGTTAGTAGCATCTGAAAGCATTGCTTTTATAAAACCAGAAGCAGTATCTTCTACAAAGGAAAAATCACGAGTGGGGGTTAATGCCCCCAACATTATATTTTTTTTACCTGCTGCAATTTGCGAAATAATGGTAGGTATAATGGCCCGTGCCGATTGTCTTGGCCCATAGGTGTTAAATGGGCGTAAAACCGCTATTGGCGTTTGAAAAGAATTATAAAAAGAAAGCGCCATTTGATCTGCCCCAATTTTGCTTGCAGAATATGGCGATTGCCCTTGCAAAGGATGTTCTTCGGTAATTGGAACAAATTTGGCAGTGCCATATACTTCGCTAGTAGATGTATGTACCACTTTTTTTACACCTAATTCTCTAGCAGCTTGTATTACATTTAAAGTGCCTTTTATATTGGTGTCTACGTATGTATCGGGCGAATGATACGAATATGGAATAGCAATTAATGCTGCTAGATGCAATACCACATCGCAGCCTTTCATTGCCGTTTTAACGCCATACGCATCTCTAATATCACCAGTAAATACTTCAAATTTCCCAATCACTTCTGGCACGCAGTAATCTAGCCAACCCCATGTGTTAAACGAATTGTACAAAACAAAAGCTCTTACATCAAACCCCTGCTTTACAAGCATTTCGGTGAGATGAGAACCTATAAAACCATCTGCCCCTGTTACCAATATTTTCATGAAATAATGCCTTTAAATTCTAAAATAATTTCATTTCTTAAAACAACCGTGTTATTACAATTAAGCTAACAAACTAATTAAAGTATCCAAATGTACAAGCAACGCAAAATAAAACTAATTGCCCAATAGATATAACCTGTAAACCCTTGCCAAGCGGTTTTGTACTAAATGAAGTAATACCTTGCAGTGCAAGTTGTAACAAAGCTTTACTGCTATATTTTGTTTCACCACTCAATCTTTCCTCTGGCTTGTATGGTATTCCTTTTTGTTGAAATCCCACCCATTTTATAAGACCTCTGAAAAAAGGATAATCTTCGTGTATGTTATTTAGCACGTCAACAACTTTTCTATCTATCAATCTAAAATCCGAAACACCGTCTTCTAGTTCTACTGTTGATAATCTATTTAATAGTTTATAAAAGAGAGTTGAAGCGAATTGGTGAGTTTTTTTAGTATGCTGGTTTTTTTCGTCCCGGTAGGCATAAACTACTTCATTACCTAATAACCAATGCTTAATCATTTCGGGTATAAGTTGTGGTGGATGTTGTAAGTCTGCGTCAATAGTTACTACAGCATCGCCTTTTGAATATTTTAGTCCTGCTAATAATGCAATATCTTTTCCAAAATTTCTAGAAAAAGAGATGTAAAATACATTACTTGCCTTATTTGATAAGTCTTTTAAAATAGAAATACTATTATCACTACTTCCATCATTAACAAATATTATTTCAAAGTTAAAATTGTCTAATGCTTTTGAAACAGCTGTTGCAATAGCACAAATATTATCTTCTTCGTTATAAACAGGTATTACTACCGATATTTTCTTTAGCATAAAATTAAAAGCAAAGGTTTAAAAGGTTATTGTGCTTACATGAATTACCATGTTTATTTTGCCGGTTGCAAAAGGCAAATTAACAACATAGCTAGTTGCATGTTGCATAAATATTTAACCAAGTAAGGTTTACAATAAAACCATCACAAAAAATACCCTCAATAAGCCGCTAAAAAACTACTTTTGCTGCCTTAATACAACAAAAACTATGAGTAAAGGACCTGTTTCTCAGTTTATAGAACATCACTACCGCCACTTTAATGCGGCTGCTTTAATAGATGCGGCAAAAGGCTACGAAACCCATTTACTAGAAGGTGGTAAAATGATGGTAACCCTTGCTGGTGCTATGAGTACAGCCGAATTGGGTATTTCTTTTGCCGAAATGATTCGCCAGGGTAAAGTAGATATTATTAGCTGTACAGGTGCTAACTTAGAGGAAGATGTGATGAACCTAGTAGCTCATAGCCACTACAAACGTGTACCTAACTACCGTGATTTAACGCCACAAGACGAGTGGAATTTGCTAGAAAACCACTACAACCGTGTTACAGATACTTGCATACCAGAGGAAGAAGCCTTCCGCCGCTTACAAAAGCATTTACTAAAGCAATGGAAAGATGCCGCTGCTGCCGGCGAACGTTATTTTCCTCACGAGTTTTTGTATAAAACTGTATTAAGTGGCCAACTAGAACAGTACTACGAAATTGACCCAAAAAATAGCTGGATTGTAGCAGCGGCTGAAAAAAATATACCTATTGTTTGCCCTGGTTGGGAAGATAGTACCACGGGTAACATATTTGCAAGCTATGTAATTAAGGGCGAGCTAAAAGCCAACCTAGTTAAAAGCGGTATTGAATACATGGTATGGCTAACTGAGTGGTACAGAGCTAACAGCGCTGGTAAAGGTGTTGGTTTCTTTCAAATTGGTGGCGGCATTGCAGGCGATTTTCCTATTTGCGTAGTGCCTATGATGTACCAAGATTTAGAATGGCACGACGTACCTTTTTGGAGTTATTTCTGCCAAATTTCAGACTCTACAACCTCTTACGGTAGCTACTCTGGTGCCGTACCAAACGAGAAAATTACTTGGGGCAAACTAGACATTAACACACCTAAGTTTATTGTAGAAAGCGATGCTACCATTGTAGCACCTTTAATTTTTGCTTGGATATTGGGTCTCTAATCTTTATATTAAACTAAAAAAAATGAAAAAAATTATTGTATCGGTATTTGTGTTTTGTTGCTTTGTGCTATCTGTTAATGCACAAAATAGTATTGTAGGTAAATGGAAGCCTGTATCTTTTTCTTTACAAGGAGTATTAAAAGGAGATTTGAGTAAAGATAATGTAGATATTACGGCATCTCTTGATAGTATTGTAAAGAAAGAAAAAGACCCACAGGCATCTAAGATGATGTTGGATATGTTTTTTCAAATGCTATTTAGCAAAATGAAAACCACTACCGAAGAATATACTACTAACGGCAAATACCTTGAAACAAATACTAAAACTAACAACACTAGAACAGGTGTTTACACGTTAAATGCAAGTAAAAAAAGCATTGAACGTAAGTCATCTGCAAATGCCGAGTTTGAAAAGTTTACTTATACTTTAACTGCCAATAAGCTAATATTGAAGACAAAGTTTAGTACCAACAAAAACAAACAAAGTGATTTAGAAATAGTGTACGAAAGAATGTAAATACTTGCTTTCTCGTCTTACAACAACAATCTAGCCGATGCCATTTGCATCGGCTAGATTGTTGTTGCACGCCATTTTGGTGAGACACCACTAACACAAAAGACAGAAATAATTTTTGGAACTTATAGACTAACAAGACAACTATAAATGTAAATTCGCCGAAAGTTTTTTTCAATGGAATTAACAGTTAGACAAAACACTAAAAATAAATTTGGACAATACTTTACACCAAAAGTATTCGCTGATTTTATGATTGATTTGGCAGACATCTCCGCTGATTCCAAAATATTAGAGCCATCTTGCGGAGAAGGTGTTTTTTTAAAATTACTTCAAGACAAAGGTTTCAATAATTTAACAGCTTATGAAATTGATGAAGACTTAGCACGAGACTTTTTTAATGTTCGTTATGAAAGTTTTGTATCTGCAAACATTGACGAGAAATTTGATTTAATAATTGGCAATCCACCTTACATACGTTGGAAAAATTTAGAGGAACACTTAAAACAAGAACTTTCATTAAATCCAATTTGGAACAAATACTTTAATTCGCTTTGCGATTATCTATACATTTTCATCTTTAAATCTATTGAGCTACTAAATGAAAACGGACAACTAATTTTCATTTGTCCAGAATATTGGATGAACACAACTCATTCAATTGCTCTTAGAAATTATATGGTTGTAAATGGATACTTTGAAGAAATCTATCACTTTAATGAAACACCAATATTTGAGAAAGTAACTGTTTCAATTGTAATTTTTAAATTTGTAAAAGGCAAAACCGAGAGACAAAAAATTAAAGTTGCCAAGTTTTATGCAAACCAAAAATTGACAAAGGAAAATTTGAATAAACTTAAATTTCAACAAGAATTAAAAGAAGCAGAATATTTAAGTGTGTCACAATTTAAACAGAATGACAGATGGCTTTTACAGACAGATGACGTAAGAAAGGAATTAAAAATTTTAGAAACTAATTGTTTAAAGAAAACTCAAAATACTTTATTAAATCTGTTCAATAATTCAACATTAGAGTTCAATACAATTGGCGACTTCTTTGACATTGGCAATGGCTTGGTAAAAGAATTTCACTTAAATTGATAAAATGAAATTAATAGACTTAATAGTTAATATTCTAAGTAACAGCGATACCCCTTTACAGCAAAGTGAAATTTTTGAAGCTGCCCAAATTCACTCAGAGTATTTCAGATGTATAGAACTACAAAGAGTTCAAGTGCCAATATCAGCAATAGCAAGAACTTTAAGCAAGTATTCAGTTGGCTCAAATCCAATAATTGGGATTTATTCAGAGAAAAGAGATAAGGTTAGTTTCAAAAGATTTTACTTACGCTCTAAGACCTATGAAGGTGTACATTCATTATCTGAACTTGATTTGCATCCTTACTTAGTTAAGTTTGCATTTGCAAGGTTTAATATTTATTGCAAAACAATTAATGCTCTTAAATCTACCAATACAAAAAGCAAAATTGGGAAGTGGACAAATCCTGATATTGTTGGAATAAATCCAGTAATATTAAACCTGAATAAATTATTTCAAAATGAAATTCAAAAATTAGGCTTATTCTCTACTAAAGTAATAGAATTCTTTAGCTTTGAATTGAAAATAAGGCTTGATAAATCAAATATTACAGAAGCTTATTTTCAAGCTGTATCTAATTCTACTTGGGCTAATTATGGATATTTAGTAGTTGAGGATTATGAGAATGATAAAATATTTTTAGAAAATTTATCAAGACTAAATAATGCTTATGGTATAGGATTAATAAAACTAAACCTATCTAATCCAATAAAAAGTGAGATTATTATTTCAGCAAGATTCAATGAAACAGCTGATATTAATTTTATGAATTTTTTAAGTACATCTAATTCCGATTTTCATAGTTTAATGAATTCAGCAATAGAATTGATTAATGATAAGAAAATAAATAATGAAAATTTTGATTTAATAAACTAAATTAATAATTTGATGGTTAAGTACGCTAATATTGATTTACAAAGTATACAAATGCCCGATATCTACCTTTTTGTAAAAGAGGAGATTGAGAAACAATTTCCATTAAATACCTATGGTCAGAAAGAATATCTTTTTTACTTGTTTACAAAAGAAAAAAATGAGAAAATATTAAATGCAAGAAAGTTGCTATTTGCAAATCCATCAGTTCATTTTCTATTAAATATGAAGGTTGATGATATTGAAGATAATCCTTTTGATGAAAAGCAAGATGATACAGCAAACATCTTAGTTGTTAAAGATGGCTTCTATGAAATCATAGATATTAAAACAAGAAACTTATCTAAAACAGCACAAGCACCAAACATAATATCATCTTTCAAATTAGCCCAAATGTGTGCAATTATGATAGACAATAAAGAGTTTGATAATTTTTCAATTAATTATTTTGAAGTTGATTGGGTGTTAGAAAATGAAAAATTAGTTTGCAAAGACGCACATTTTGTAAGCCTTTTTAAATCTACGCCAGACAACTTATACATCAATTGGGCAGCAGCAATGCAAATACAATTTCACGTTTGCAATTTAGACCAAGACTTCAAAGGCACTATTGAACAGTGGGCAAAAGAATATTTAAAACACTTCGTAACGCAAGTTTACAGACGCTCGGAGTATAAGATTAAAAAATTTGCAAAACCATTTGAAAAATATATAGACTAAAAAACGGCGTGCAACATGCGGATTCTTTATTGTGCTTCAGTTTTGGCTGGACGTTATAAATTTGGCTTATGAATAAAACATCAGCAATATTGCAATCATTGGGCTTCGGTTATGGGCAGACGGAATACTAATTCCCCAACAACGCCAAGCCTTTTTTGTAATAGCATCAAGTTGAAAATAAAGAACATTTCACAGTTAAATTGGTTAGAGGTGCTTTTTTTGCTTCGCAAAACGGGGTTTAAGCAATAAATGGGCTT
>JASGCX010000060.1:12758-24615 GCA_030053925.1 Flavobacterium sp. | reverse complement strand
TTAAACATGGCGTTAAAAGATAAATAACGGTCAACTCTTTTTAGGCATTAACACTATTCACCTTTCACTATTCACTATTCACCATTCACCTTTCACTATTCACCATTCACTTTTCACTATTCACTTTTCACTATTCACTTTTCACGTTTCACTTCTCAAATCTCACCCCTTCGCACCACTACCCTTTCTACCTTCTAAAAACTTTTGTCGCCGTATTGTCTGCACTGGTACATTAATAATTTTGCTTTCTAGCCAGCCAATAATGTCTAAATACATAAAACTTCGGCTTTCTAAAGGATTGCCTTCTAGCTTTGCTAGCTTTGCCTTCAGTGTAACAAAGGCTGGTGTAAATTTTTTAGGTGATAATGAGAATGACTTACGAATAAACTTGAATACTTCTTCCTCTACTGTACTTAAATTATTCATTTTAGCCATAAAACGATACACCGATTTAATTAAGTACTCAAGCAATTCGTAATTACCTAGTTCATAATGTGCTATCAAGTGAAGCAAACGTGCATAACACTGCAAATCGGTACGTAGATTAACTTTCCAATGGATAATTTTATTCAAATATTCTATGGTTTTTTCGTTATTGCCACTACCAAAATATAAGCAAGCTATTTTGTAGTAAAATACCAAAACTCTGTGCTTATCTAAATGTAATTCATAAGCTTTCAGTTGCTCGTTTATATAAGGCACCAATTCTAACCCTTCGGTAAATGTGCCTTGTAAAAAGTGCTTGTTTATTTTACTAATGTGCAAATACACAAAGGTTTGTATGGCTGCATTGTGTGTACTTTTTGCCGCATCAGAATTGGCGAATAGCTCAAAACGTTGCAGGTCTATTTCAAATTTATCAATATTATTAAGGTTAAAATGCGCACTTAATAAATTGTGCATGCCTCTTATGTATTGGCCAGTTTCTATGGTTTGCATAAAAGGTACATCGTCAAAAAGTTCTACCCATTTTTTAGTATAGCGGTAGTACATCAATAAATCTTGCAAAATAAAACCGTACCAACAGTAAGCTTGGTACAAATACAATTTCTCGTAAAAGCCCATTTCTTCTATACTATAAACCGGCAGGTTGGTTTCAAAAAAAGATTTTATGGCATGTACATCTTTTTTATCTCTAGCGTGGCCATTTTGTACGTACCAACCGTACATCTGCAATGCTAGGTTAGATAATTTGCCTATTAAACTTAAATGTTTATTAATGTTATCGCTTTCTGCACTCAAAGCCTCGGCTCTATTGCCAATGCTGCGTGTAATGTGCAAGGCTTCTATTTTCTTCTCAAAATTTACAGCTTGTAACTGAAACGTAATTTGGTTGTGTTGCTTGGCAATGTCTTTTATTTTATCTAAAACCTTCAAACTCTGAAAATACAAGCCTTTATTATAGAGTATTTTGGCAAAATCCATTTGCTCATGCAATTGAATATCTATGTTGTCATCGTCTTTTAGTAGGCGCAAACTGCTTAGTATTTGCTTGTACAAATGCGCCTTGGCATTAGATAATTGCTGTTTAGAAATAGCAGGTATTTTTTTTAGCAAAGCCGTTTCATCGTATTCGGCAAGCTTATCTAGCGCATCAAATAGTTGGATAATTTTCAAATTATTATCAGCCGAATTTCGTTGAACGTATAGCTTAAAATTACGCTTTTCGCCTTTTTCAAGCGATTTTACTAGTTGAAATAAATTATCTGTACTTCTGTTAGGCATCGTAATTAAGTTTAGCTAAAACCCTTGCTAGTATTCACTTTCGCAAGAATTACCACCATTTATACCCTGTAAAACAGAGCCAAATTTGGCACATTTTATAACGCATTGCAAGGTAAGTTCGTATGCTATTGCTAGTAAAATTTCAATAAACAAAGTTTTATTACTTAAAAAATTGTCGTTCCATGTCACAAGAACATGTACATATTTTCGATACTACCCTACGCGACGGCGAGCAAGTGCCAGGCTGTAAGTTAAATACTAAAGAGAAAATTGAATTGGCTTTAGCCCTTGAAGAGTTAGGTGTAGATATTATTGAAGCCGGTTTTCCTATTTCATCGCCTGGCGATTTTGAAAGCGTTAACGAGATTTCTAAAATAGTTAAAAACGCTACCATTTGTGGCCTTACTCGTGCCGTACAAAAAGATATTGAGGTAGCTGCTGAAGCGTTAAAATACGCCAAACATCCTCGTATTCACACGGGTATTGGTGCTTCAGATAATCACATCAAACACAAGTTCAACACTAGCAGAGAAGATATTTTAGTTCGTGCTAAACAAGCCGTTATTTGGAGTAAAAACTTTGTAGACGATGTAGAGTTTTACGCCGAAGATGCTGGCCGTGCCGATATTTCTTTTCTTGCCAAATTGGTAGAAACTGTTATTGCCGCTGGCGCAACAGTTGTAAATATTCCTGACACAACAGGGTATTGCTTGCCACATCAGTATGCAGCTATTATTTTGTACCTAAAAAACAATGTACCCAACATTGATAAAGCCATTTTAAGCTGCCATTGTCACAACGATTTAGGTTTGGCCACAGCCAATTCAATTGCAGGTGTTATTGCCGGTGCTCGTCAAATTGAGTGCACCATCAACGGCCTTGGCGAACGTGCTGGCAACACTGCTTTAGAAGAAGTGGTAATGATTTTAAAACAACACCAATTGGGGTTACACACCAATGTTAATAGCAAAAAAATACATCCACTTAGCCGTTTGGTAAGCGAAACCATGCGTATGCATGTTCAGCCAAACAAAGCCATTGTTGGTGCCAACGCATTTTCACATTCAAGCGGTATTCACCAAGATGGGTTTTTAAAAGAAGCCACTACTTACGAGATTATGAACCCCGCAGAAGTTGGTGCAGATACTTCTAAAATTGTGTTAACAGCTCGCAGCGGCCGTAGTGCTTTGGCTTTCCGTTTTCACAAGCTAGGCTATCAATTTACTAGAGATGAAATTGATGCTTTTTACCAAGAATTCTTAAAGGTTGCCGATAGCAAAAAAGAAGTAATGGACGAAGATTTACATAAAATGGCTACCCCCGCACTAAAGGGTGTTGTGGCTACTGCTTAATTTAAACCTTTGTATCTAAATTTAAAATATTTACTAAATGCATTCTGCAAATAATAGTCATCTTAAAAATTCCCATTTAGCGGTTAGCGGCATAAAAAAAAATATTGCAGTTATATTGGGTGATGGTATTGGCCCAGAAGTTACCCAGCAATCTATAAAAGTATTAAACGCTGTGGCCGAACATTATGGCCACGAGTTTAGCTATAAGTTTTGCTTGATGGGTGCAGATGCCATAGAAAAAACAGGCAATCCATTACCAGACGAAACAATAGAACTGTGCCTAGAAAGCGATGCTATTTTGTTTGGTGCTATTGGTGATCCAAAATACGATAATGATCCAATTTCAAAAGTTCGCCCCGAGCAAGGTTTATTGAAATTGAGAAAAGTGCTGCAATTATTTGCCAATATTCGTCCTACAATTTTATACCCAAACATCAAGCATCTCTCGCCCTTAAATCCTAAAAATTTAGATGGCATAGACTTAGTTGTTTATCGTGAATTAACTGGCGGTATTTATTTTGGCGATAAAGCAATAAGCGAAGATGGCAAAATAGCAAAAGACACTTGCATTTACACAGTTGAAGAAATAGAACGCATTGCGCATTTAGCTTTTAAAGCATCTCAAAAAAGAAGAAAAAAATTAACACTAATTGACAAAGCAAATGTTTTAGAAACATCTCGTTTATGGCGCAAAACAATACAAGAAATTGCAAACCAATACACCGATGTTGCGGTAGATTATATGTATGCAGATAATGCTTCGATGAAACTGATACTAAACCCAAAACAGTTTGATGTGATACTTACAGAAAACCTATTTGGCGATATTATCAGCCACGAAGCTTGCGCCATTGGTGGTGCTTTAGGCATGGCACCATCGGCTTCTATTGGCAATATCACTGCGTTGTTCGAGCCTATTCATGGTTCCTACCCACTAGCTGCCGGTAAAGATATTGCCAACCCAATTGGCTCTATTTTATCTGCCGCTATGATGCTTGACTACTTTGGCTTACACAAAGAAGGCGATAAGGTTCGTGCAGCCGTTAATTGGACATTGACAAACCATTTTGTTACTAAAGATATTGACCCCATCAACTTTTATTTCACCTCAACATTGGGCGAATTAATTGCCGATTATGTTGGCGATAAAATAGATGGCGATGTGAATCAAGAGAATATCATGTTGCGCAAATCAACAGTGATATAAAGTTGTCTGAACGTAGATTTTGTAGAATTATTTTAATTAAAAGATAGATTGTGTAGTAGGTTTTATGAGACCAGCAGAGGAATAGCTATTGAGCACTTGTTGCGTTGCACACCGTAGCAATTAGTACAAAACCTAGCTGCACACAGGCTACCAAAATAAACATTAGCATAGTACAAAAAAGCATACCCAATTAGTAAAAAAACATACAATGAGCGAATTAAATAAATACTCTAAAACACTTACTCAGGACGAAACACAACCTGCTGCACAGGCCATGCTTTACGGCATTGGCTTAACAGATGATGATATGAAAAAAGCACAGGTAGGTATTGCTAGCATGGGTTACGATGGTAACACTTGCAACATGCACTTGAACAACCTTGCTAAAGTGGTAAAAGAAGGTGTTTGGAAAAATGATTTAGTGGGTTTGATTTTTAATACCATTGGCATTAGCGATGGTATTAGTAATGGCACTGATGGTATGCGTTACAGCCTTGTAAGCCGAGATTTAATTGCCGATAGCATTGAAAGTATGTGCGGTGGTTTTTACTACGATGGCTTAATTACTGTGCCTGGTTGCGATAAAAATATGCCTGGTGCTATTATGGCAATGGGGCGTTTAAATCGTCCTTCAATAATGGTGTATGGTGGCACCATTGCTGCTGGTAATTACAAAGGTGAAGAGCTAAATATCATTTCATCTTTTGAGGCTTTGGGCAAAAAAATAGCTGGCGTTATTACACCCGAAGATTTTAAAGAAGTAATTAAACACAGTTGCCCGGGTGCTGGTGCTTGTGGCGGTATGTACACTGCAAATACAATGGCTTCGGCCATTGAAGCAATGGGTATGAGTTTGCCATATTCATCATCTAGCCCTGCTGTAAGCGAAGCCAAAAGAAACGAATGTTTAGATGCAGGTAGAGCCATAAAAGTATTGCTTGAAAAAGACATTAAGCCAAGAGACATCATGACTAAAAAAGCATTTGAAAATGCCATTAGAACCATTATGATTTTTGGCGGTAGCACCAATGCAGTTTTACACATTATTGCAATGGCAAAAAGTGTAGATGTTGATATTACATTAGCCCATTTTCAACACATCAGCGATAACACACCTGTATTGGCAGACTTTAAACCAAGTGGTAAATATTTATGGCAAGATTTGCCACAACATGGTGGTGTACCTGCTGTAATGAAATACTTACTGAACAAGGGTTTGCTACATGGCGATTGCTTAACAGTAACAGGTAAAACCATTGCTGAAAACTTAGCCAATATTGAGCCAATTAATTTTGAAACACAGAAAATTATTTACCCACTTGAGCAGCCATTAAAAGCAACTGGTCACTTACAAATTTTATACGGCAACTTGGCCGAAAAAGGTAGTGTAGCAAAAATTAGCGGCAAAGAAGGTGAACGTTTTGAAGGTCCTGCAAGAGTATTTGATGGCGAGAAAGATTTGGTAGCAGGCATTGCCAATGGCCGAGTGAAAAAAGGCGATGTGGTAGTGATAAGATACGAAGGACCAAAAGGCGCACCTGGTATGCCTGAAATGTTGAAACCAACATCTGCCATTATGGGTGCAGGCTTAGGCAAAGATGTGGCATTGATTACCGATGGTAGATTTAGCGGCGGTTCGCATGGTTTTGTGGTTGGTCATATTACACCAGAAGCATTTGATGGAGGTACTATTGCTTTGGTAAAAGATGATGACATGATTGAACTAGATGCAGTCAACAACAAAATTGTACTTAAAGTTTCTGAAGAAGAACTAGCGCAGCGTAAAGCAGCATGGCAGCAACCAACTTTAAAAGTTACTAAAGGCGTGCTATTCAAATATGCAAGAACTGTAAAAGATGCTAGTGAAGGTTGCGTAACAGATGAGGCGTAAGATTGTCTTACTAATAAATTCAAATAATGGAAAAATATACATTAAAATCTAACCAAATTCGATGGGTTCATGAATTGATTGACCCGTCTGATCAGCAAGCAATTGGAGAAGAACGAAGTCAACAGCAACATTATTTATCAAACATCTTAAATAGTAATGTTCAGGATGATAGAATCGAATTTGAAGTCCAGCCTCATCAAGGTAATGACAATGTAAATTATGCTTATAACGTCAACTTAGACATTCAACGTATGAATGGATTTTATACAAATACAGTTTCAAATGAAACAGGCATAATTCCTGTTTTTGAAATATCTAAGAACAATAATCATATCTTCTTATATGGTCTATGGAATGAACATTCTGGAAGGAATACAAATATTGGCGATGCACAAAGTGATGGTACTATACTTTGGCGAGAAAATTGGGTTTGGTGGGCAAAGATTGAAAGATATAAAAAGCCAATATCCTAAATTAAAATAGAATAAACTTGAAGTCACAAATTGTGACCTCAAGTCAAACATAAATTTCAAATGGAATTACAAATCATACAGCAAAAAATATTTGAAATCAGAGGTCAAAAAGTAATGTTTGACTTTGATTTAGCTGCTTTGTATGAAGTAGAACGAAGATCTTTAAACCAAGCTGTCAAAAGAAATATTGAAAGTTTTCCTGAAGATTTTATGTTTCAAATTACCCGTGAAGAATATACCAACTTGAAATCACAAATTGTGATTTCAAGTTGGGGTGGTGCTCGTAGTCTTCCTTACGCTTTTACAGAACACGGTATCACTATGGTGGCGAGTATCCTAAAAAGTACTAAAGCAAGGAAAATGAATATTGCTATTGTACGTGCATTTATCGCATTAAGAAAATTTGCGGCGCAATATGGTGACATTATAGAACAATTGCACGATTTAAGAGAACGCATTGGCAATCATGATGCGCAGCTAAATCAAATTTACGAAGCACTCGAAAATCTATTGGACGAAAAAGTAGAAGCGCAAGTTAAAAAAGATAATTGGGCAAATAGAGAACGAATTGGTTTCAAAAAATAATTAAACAATAAAATTTCCATCATGGAAACATTAGAACTAACAGAACAAACATTAACAGCACCAGCTACACAAAGTATCAGCGGTTCTAAAGCCGTGCTTGAAGCATTTGTAGCAGAAGGTGTTGATACTATTTTTGGTTATCCAGGCGGCGCAATTATGCCTATATACGATGCTTTGTACGACTATCACGACCGAGTAAAACACATTCTTGTACGTCACGAACAAGGTGGTATTCATGCTGGCCAAGGTTATGCACGTAGCTCTGGTAAAGTAGGTGTTGTATTTGCAACAAGCGGCCCCGGTGCTACCAACTTGGTTACGGGCCTAGCCGATGCCATGATTGATAGCACACCATTGGTTTGTGTTACTGGTCAAGTGTTTGCACACTTGTTAGGTACCGATGCCTTTCAGGAAGTAGATGTGATAAATATTACTACGCCTATAACCAAATGGAATTATCAAATTACAGATGCCAACGAAATTCCGCACGTACTAGCTAAAGCATTTTACATTGCTAGAACTGGCAGACCAGGCCCTGTGTTGATAGATATTACCAAGAATGCACAGCTACAAATGTTTGACTATGCTGGTTACACACCTTGCAATCACATTCGTAGTTACCGCCCTAAACCAATTGTTCGCAAAGAATATATTGAAAGAGCCGCCGAACTAATTAACAACGCTAAAAAGCCTTTTGTGATTTTTGGTCAAGGTATTATTTTAGGTAACGCCGAAAAAGAATTTAAAGACTTCATAGAAAAAGGTGGCTTACCTGCTGCCTGGACAGTTTTGGGCTTAAGCGCATTACCTACTAGCCATCCATTAAACGTAGGTATGCTTGGTATGCATGGCAATTACGGCCCTAACGTACTAACCAACGAATGTGATGTTTTAATTGCTGTAGGTATGCGTTTCGATGACCGTGTTACTGGCCGTTTAGATAAATATGCGAAGCAAGCACAAGTGGTTCACTTAGATATTGACCCTGCTGAAATAGATAAAAACGTGAAAACAGCCGTACCAGTTTGGGGCGATTGTAAAGAAACCCTACCTCTATTAACCAAGTTGATAAAAGCAAAACAGCACAATCAATGGTTGAGCAGCTTTCATGAATACAAGCAAAAAGAAATTGACGTTGTCATCAGCAAAGAAATGCATCCTACAAGCGATGAAATGACAATGGCCGAAGTTATAAATGTATTGAACGAATTGACAAATGGTGATGCCATTATAGTTACCGATGTTGGTCAGCACCAAATGGTAGCCTGCCGTTACGCTAAATTCAATCAATCCAAAAGCAACATTACTTCGGGTGGTGCTGGTACTATGGGTTTTGGTTTGCCCGCAGCTATTGGTGCTAAGTTTGGCGCACCAAAAAGACAAGTAGTAGCCATTATTGGTGATGGTGGTATTCAAATGTCCATCCAAGAATTTGGTACCATTATGCAAACGGGCATTAACATAAAAGTATTGATTTTAAACAACCATTTTTTAGGCATGGTACGTCAATGGCAGCAATTATTTCACGATAAACGCTACTCTTTCGTTGACATTGAAAGCCCCAACTACGTAATGGTTGCAAAAGCCTACAACATAGAAGGTGCAAAAATTAGCCAACGTGCCTATTTACGCAATGCCTTAAAAACCATGCTCGATCACAACGGCTCGTACATGCTAGAAGTATTGGTAGCAAAGGAAGACAACGTTTTTCCAATGGTACCACAAGGCAGAGGTGTTTCGGAAATTGTATTATCAAGAGACCAAGTGTAAAGCCCCAAAAGGGGAAATTAAAAACAAGAATCTGTTGACGAGCTTTTGTTTTTCAATGTAACATTCGTTGCGTTGCACACTGGTACAATTGAATAAAAATTTTACACCCCAAAAACCCTTAAAGGCGCATAAAAAAAGGGCAAAAAAACAATAAATCAAGTAACATGTCAGAACATAAAAATACAGCCACCGCAGTTAGCATCCCTTTAGGGGTTGGGGGCGGCAAACAAGAATTCACCATTACAGTTTACACCGAAAACCAAGTAGGTTTACTCAACCGTATTGCTATTATTTTTTCTCGTAGAAAAATTAATATCGAAAGTTTAAACACATCGCCATCTGAAGCAGAAGGTATTCACCGCTTTACAATTGTGATTCATGAATATGAAGATGTAGTACGCAAACTGTGCCGCCAAATAGAAAAACAAGTTGAAGTGCTAAAAGCTTATTTCAACACCAACGAAGAAATTGTGTGGCAAGAACTTGCATTGTACAAAGTGCCTACTGATATTATTACCGAGAAAGTAAAAGTAGAGCGCTTATTACGTGAGTTTGGTGCAAGAGCGGTAGTAATTCGTAAAGACTATACCATTTTTGAAACCAGTGGTCATCGTGAAGAAACCGAAGGCTTAATAGAAGCATTGGCACCTTATGGCTTAATTGAATTTGTACGTAGCGCAAGAGTTGCTATCATTAAAGCAAGCAACGGTTTTCACGATAAGTTGAAAGAATTTGAAACCTACCAACCGGCAGAAGAATTGGTAGAAAATGAATTCTTAAACCAAGGTGAAGAAGTGTTTACGATGTAATGTCTTAACGGGAATTTGGTAGGATTTTAAAGATTAAAGGGATTATAAAGAACTCCACAAATCAAAAAAATACTACTAAAACCTAGTTCAAACAAGTGTAAAGCGTACATACCAATAACTATTGCTAGTGCGATGCTTGGTAAACTCAGCACAAGCTACACCAATGCTAAATACTAGTACAAAAGCTAACAACATAACTATTTTTAAATAACAATTAAAAAACGCCCCATAACATTCGCCGCTGCGAATTGGGGTACTACAATGGCAAATTATTTCAACACATTATCACTAATAGAAAAACTAAACCAATTAGGTGTTTGCGAATTTTTAGATAACAGCCATTTTGCTGATGGCGTTAACGCTTTAAAAGGTAAAAAATTAGTGATTGTGGGCTGCGGTGCCCAGGGCTTAAACCAAGGTTTAAACTTGCGTGATTCTGGCTTAGATGTATCGTACACATTGCGTAAAGAGGCAATTGAGCAAAAACGTCAATCGTGGAAAAGCGCTACCGAAAATGGCTTTACAGTTGGCAGCTACGAAGCATTAATTCCTACAGCCGACTTGGTGATAAACCTTACGCCAGATAAACAACATACCGCTGTTGTTTCTGCTATTATGCCTTTAATGAAACAAGGTGCTACCCTATCTTACTCGCATGGTTTTAACATTGTAGAAGAAGGTATGCAAATTCGTAAAGACCTTACCGTAATTATGGTGGCACCAAAATGCCCCGGTAGCGAGGTTAGAGCCGAATATGTGCGTGGTTTTGGTGTGCCTACGCTTATTGCCGTTCACCCAGAAAACGACCCAGAAGGTAAAGGTTGGGAACAAGCAAAAGCTTACGCTGCGGGTACTGGCGGCCACAAAGCTGGTGTATTAAAATCGAGCTTTGTTGCCGAAGTAAAAAGCGATTTAATGGGCGAACAAACAATTTTGTGTGGTTTGTTGCAAACAGGTTCTATCCTTTCTTTCGATAAAATGATTGCTAAAGGCATTGATGCTGGCTATGCCTCAAAATTAATTCAATATGGATGGGAAGTAATTACCGAAGCGTTGAAACAAGGCGGTATTACTGCAATGATGGACAGATTGAGCAATCCCGCTAAACTCAAAGCTTTTGAATTGAGTGAAGAATTAAAAGACATTATGCGCCCATTGTTTCAAAAACACCAAGACGATATTATGAGTGGGCATTTCTCTAAAACCATGATGGAAGACTGGGCCAATGACGATAAAAACTTATTAACCTGGAGAGCTGCAACTGGCGAAACAGCATTTGAAAAAACACCTGCTGGCAATGTAAAAATTAGTGAACAAGAATTTTTTGATAATGCAGTATTGATGGTAGCTTTTGTACGTTCGGGTGTTGAATTAGCATTTGAAACAATGGTACAAAGCGGTATTAAAGCCGAAAGTGCTTACTACGAATCGTTGCACGAAACGCCATTGATTGCTAACACAATTGCACGTAAAAAATTGTTCGAAATGAACCGTGTAATTTCTGACACCGCAGAATATGGTTGCTACTTATTTGACCACGCTTGTAAACCATTGCTAACCGATTTTATGGCCAAAATTGATACCGATGTAATTGGTAAAAACTACAACAATGGTAAAAACAATGGTGTAGATAATAAAGAAATTATTGCAGTAAACAAAGCCATTCGTGCGCATCAAATTGAGGCTGTAGGCGATGTATTGCGTGGCGCAATGACAGCAATGAAAGCAATTAAAACAGTTTAATTTTTTAACCACAAAGAACACAAAGGCTTTCACAAAGGCCACAAAATCTTTGAGCACTTCCTGGGTTTTCCTTTGTGTGCTTTGCGGTTATTTTTTTATAGAACATAAAGGCTTTGAGAACTTCGTGGGTTTTCCTTTGTGTGCTTTGCGGTTATTTTTTTATTGAACACAAAATCTTTGAGTACTTCGTGGGTTTTCCTTTGTGTGCTTTGCGGTTATTTTTTTATAGAACACAAAATCTTTGAGAACTTCCTGGGTTTTCCTTTGTGTGCTTTGCGGTTATTTTTTTATAGAACACAAAA
>JASGCX010000060.1:0-12658 GCA_030053925.1 Flavobacterium sp. | reverse complement strand
AGGCTTTGAGAACTTCCTGGGTTTTCCTTTGTGTGCTTTGCGGTTATTTTTTTATTGAACACAAAGGCTTTGAGAACTTCCTGGGTTTTCCTTTGTGTGCTTTGCGGTTATTTTTTTATAGAACAAACTGTTGCTTCGCACACCAGAGCAATCCGAACATTATTCAGCTTTTACAAAAGCGAAGTATGTTTTAAACAATTTCAGCTATTTTTTATAACCATTTAAGTTATAAAAAAATATAGGCTTTTTAACCACTCAGCAAAAAAAAAGCCCTATTTAGTTGTCTTATCTAACAAAACAAGCAAAAACTTTGAAACATTCTAGCTAATAAACCATTTTATTGAATTATCTTTGGTGGCTAACGATAGCTTGCTGATTAAACAATATTAATTGCTTACTTTTTAATTTGAACTCAATGGCAAGTACAACAGGTTTATACAACCCAGCTTTTGAACACGATGCGTGTGGTATTGGTTTTGTTGCCAACATAAAAGGCAATAAGTCGCATCAAATTATTTCCGATGCGCTCACCATTTTAGAAAACATGCAACACCGTGGCGCTTGTGGTTGCGAAAGCAATACTGGCGATGGTGCCGGTATCATGATTCAAACAACGCATGAGTTTTTCTTTGACGAATTGGTGAAAACAGGCGTGCATTTACCAGCTTACGGTAAGTATGGTGTGGGCGTTTTATTTTTCCCAAAAGATATGCGCCTAAAAGAAGAATGTCGTGATATTTTTAACCGTGCTGCAGAGAAATTAGGCTTCGAAATTTTAGCTTACAGAAAAGTACCAGTTAATACGTTTGACATTGGCTTCACAGCCCTATCGGTAGAACCAGAAATAGAACAAGTGTTTATTGCTTGCCCCGATTATGTACGTGATGTAGAAACTTTTGAAAGAAAACTATATGTGCTTCGCAACTACGCTAGCCACACTATTAATAATACCATTAAAAAAGATGAAGTAGGTTTTTACATCGCTTCTTTATCTTACAAAACAGTGGTGTACAAAGGGCAGTTAACTAGCCAACAAGTACGCAGTTATTTCCCAGACCTAAGCGATAAAAGAATGGTAAGCGCTTATAGTTTGGTACACTCTCGTTTTGCTACCAATACCTTTCCTTCGTGGAAATTGGCGCAGCCTTTCCGCTACATTGCACACAACGGCGAAATTAATACCGTACAAGGCAACGTTAACTGGTTTAAAACTAGTGAGCGACATTTCTTCTCGCCTTATTTTACAAAGGAAGAAATGGATATGCTATCGCCTATCATTTTTGAAGGCCAATCGGATAGTGCTTGCTTAGATAATGTGATAGAATTATTAACCCTTTGTGGCCGCTCGTTACCTCATGTAATGATGATGCTTATTCCTGAAGCTTGGGATAATGCAGAAAAAATGGATCCAATTAAAAAAGCGTTCTACGAATTTCATGCAACATTTCAAGAACCATGGGATGGCCCAGCTTCTATTTCGTTTACCGACGGCAAAATTATTGGTGCTACATTAGATAGAAATGGTTTACGCCCTTCAAGATATTGCGTTACCAATGATGACCGTGTAATTATGGCATCAGAAACTGGCGCTTTACCAGTAGACCCAACCACTATTATAGAAAATGGACGCTTACAACCAGGTAAAATGTTTGTGGTAGATATGGGGCAAGGAAAAATTATTAGCGATAGCGATTTGAAGGCCAATATTTGCTCACAAAAACCTTATGGCGAATGGTTAAATAAATATAAAATTAACCTAGAAGAATTACCAGAACCACGTGTAACATTCACGCATCTCGAACACGAGCAAGTATTTAAGTACCAAAAAGCATTTGGCTACTCAACCGAAGATTTAGAAACCATTATTGCGCCTATGGCATTAGATGGTAAAGAGCCAATTGGTTCTATGGGTACAGATGCGCCGTTGGCAGTATTAAGCCAACAACCACAACATTTAAGCAGTTATTTCAAACAATTATTTGCACAAGTTACCAACCCACCAATTGATCCAATTCGTGAACGTTTGGTAATGAGCTTGGTTTCTTTTGCAGGTAACAATGGTAATTTGTTGGTTGAAGATCCTTTGGCCTGCCACTGTGTGGCATTAAAACAACCAGTACTTTCTAATTACGAACTTGAAAAAATAAGAAGTATTGATACTGGTTTATTTCAAGCAAAAACTTTACAGATGTACTTTAGAGCTGATGAAAAAATTGGCTCTTTAGAAAAAGGTTTAGCAAGGCTTTGCCGCTACGCAACAGATGCTGTAGAAGATGGTTTTGATGTAATTGTATTAACAGATAGAGCAATCGATAGCAAACACGCACCAATACCTTCTTTATTGGCTACTGCCGCCGTTCATCACCACTTAATTCGTAAAGGTTATAGAGGCCAAGTGGGCTTAATTGTAGAAGCCGGCGACATTTGGGAAGTGCATCATTTTGCTTGCTTGCTTGCGTTTGGCGCCACCGCCATTAACCCTTATTTGGCTTTATCTACCATTAGAGATATGAAGTTGAACAATAAATTGGACACAACTTTAGAGCCTGATTATTTAAAGAAAAACTACATCAAAGCGGTATGCGATGGCTTGTTGAAAGTATTTTCTAAAATGGGCATCTCTACTTTGCAATCGTACCAAGGTGCGCAAATATTTGAGATTGTTGGTTTAAATAAACAAGTAGTTGATAGATATTTTACCGGTGCCACTTCGCGTATAGAAGGTATGGGCTTAGATGAAATTGCAAAAGAAACACTTGCCAAACACCAATTTGCTTTCAGCAAAAAAGATATTCCAGTAGAAAGATTACCAGTTGGTGGTATGTACCAATGGAAGCGTAAAGGCGAGTTTCACTTGTTTAACCCAACTACTATTCACTTGTTGCAACAAGCTACAAGTACCAACGATTATGCAACTTTCAAGAAATATTCAAAATCGGTAAACGACCAAGAACAAAAAGCTTGTACGTTAAGAAGCTTACTAGACTTTAAACATTTACGCCCATCTATACACATTAGCGAGGTAGAACCTGCAGAAAATATTTACAAACGTTTTGCCACAGGTGCTATGAGTTTTGGATCAATATCGCATGAAGCCCACAGCACTCTTGCTATTGCTATGAACCGCCTTGGTGGTAAAAGTAATACAGGCGAAGGTGGCGAAGATGAAATTCGTTTTACACCCTTACCTAATGGCGATAGCATGCGCAGCGCCATTAAGCAAGTAGCAAGTGCAAGATTTGGTGTTACTAGCTTATATCTTACAGAAGCAGATGAACTACAAATTAAAATGGCACAAGGTGCTAAACCAGGCGAAGGCGGCCAATTACCAGGCCATAAAGTAGATGATTGGATTGGTCGTGTACGCCACTCAACACCAGGTGTAGGGCTAATTTCGCCACCGCCCCACCACGATATTTATTCTATTGAAGATTTAGCACAGTTAATATCTGACTTAAAAAATGCCAACCGTAAAGCTAGAATTAGTGTAAAACTAGTATCTAAAGCAGGTGTAGGTACTATTGCTGCTGGCGTTGCAAAAGCAAAAGCCGACGTGGTACTAATTGCTGGTTTTGATGGTGGCACTGGTGCTAGCCCCATTAGTTCTATTAAACACGCAGGCTTACCATGGGAATTAGGTTTGGCCGAAAGCCACCAAACATTGGTGAAAAACAAATTACGCAGCCGTGTAGTATTACAAGCCGATGGGCAAATGAAAACTGGTAGAGACATTGCCATTGCTGCTTTACTTGGTGCCGAAGAATGGGGCGTTGCTACCGCTGCATTAGTAGTTGAAGGCTGTATTATGATGCGTAAATGTCACCTAAATACTTGCCCCGTAGGTGTGGCTACTCAAGACCCAGAATTAAGAAAACGTTTTAAAGGCAATCCCGAACACGTTATTAACTTCTTCAAATTTATTGTAGAAGAGTTGAGAGAAATTATGGCGCAACTTGGCTTTAAAACAGTGAATGAAATGATTGGTCAAGTTACCTATTTACAGCAAAAAGACAAAATTACACACTGGAAATACAAGAACCTAGACTTGTCACCAATTTTATACAAAGAGCCAGCAAACGAATTTGTAGGCTTGTACAATACAGAAAAACAAGACCATGGCCTAAGCAATGTATTAGACTGGAAATTGTTAGAAGCAGCTAAAGGCGCTTTAAACAATCAAGAAAAAGCAACAGGCACATTTAGCATTAAAAACACCGACAGAACCGTTGGTACTATTTTATCTAATGAAATTACCAAACGTTACCGGTCGTTAGGTTTAGCACCAGATACTATTCACTTTAAATTTACTGGTACTGCCGGCCAAAGCTTTGGTGCGTTTAATACCAAAGGTGTAACGCTCGAATTAGAAGGCGATGCAAATGACTATTTTGGTAAAGGCCTAAGCGGTGCTAAATTAATTGTGTACCCTTCTAAAAAATCAACATTTACACCAGAAGACAACATTATAATTGGTAACGTGGCTATGTATGGTGCTACCGATGGCGATGTGTTTATAAGAGGTAAAGCAGGCGAACGTTTTGCAGTGCGTAACTCGGGTGGCCGTGTGGTAGTAGAAGGTGTAGGCGACCATGGCTGCGAATACATGACTGGTGGCCGTGTAATAATACTAGGCAATACTGGCAGAAACTTTGCCGCAGGTATGAGTGGCGGTATTGCTTTTGTTTATGACGTGAATGGCACATTTGCTGGCAATTGCAATATGGAGATGATAGACTTAGATCCTGTATTGGCAGAAGATATTGCCGAGTTAAAAGCCTTTATCAGCAAGCATTACCAATACACAGGCAGTACTGTAGCCAAATTTGTTTTAGACGATTTTGATAATCAATTAAAAAACTTTGTAAAGGTTTTTCCTAGAGATTACAAAAAAGTATTGCAGAGTAAAACCCTTACCACTAAAGGAGAATTTAAAGGGAACAACTAATAAAAAATTCTAAACATTAAACACCCTTTTAGGGGATGGGAGAATTATATTATGGGTAAACCAACAGGATTTTTAGAGTTCACAAGAACCTTACCATCTAAGCGTTCGGTTGAAGAGCGCAAGCAAGATTATAAAGAATTTGTGCATCAATATTCGCAGGAAGAACTTGGTAAACAATCGGCACGCTGCATGAACTGTGGTGTACCTTTTTGCCACAGTGGCTGCCCTTTGGGCAATGTAATTCCCGAATTTAACGATGCCGTGTACGATGGCAACTTTAAAGAAGCCTACGATATACTGGTAAGCACCAATAATTTTCCCGAATTTACTGGTAGAATATGCCCTGCACCTTGCGAAAGTGCTTGTGTACTTGGCATTAATCAACCCCCCGTAGCCATTGAAGAAATTGAAAAACACATTATAGAGATTGCTTTTAAAGAAGGCTTTGTAGTGCCTCGCAAACCCAACTTTCGCACTGGTAAAAAAGTGGCCGTAATTGGTAGCGGCCCTGCTGGCTTGGCTGCTGCTGCACAACTAAACTATGCTGGCCATACCGTAACAGTGTTTGAAAGAGATGATGCACCAGGTGGTTTGTTGCGCTATGGCATACCAGATTTTAAGCTAGAAAAAACCGTAATTGATAGACGCATTGCCGTAATGGAAGAAGAAGGCATTGCCTTTAAATGCCACGCTAATGTGGGTGTAAATGTACACATAGGCGATCTGTTACGTGAATACAACGCTATTGTTCTTGCAGGTGGTAGCACTGTACCAAGAGATTTACCTGCACCTGGTAGAGAACTAAATGGCGTGTACTATGCCATGCAGTTTTTAAAGCAAAACAATAAAACCGTTGCAGGTAAAAATCCTCATGCAAATGCCGCCATTGAAAGCAATATTTTTAAAGAAACTTTAAGAGCTACCGGTAAAAATGTAGTAGTAATAGGTGGTGGCGATACTGGTAGCGACTGTGTGGGTACAAGCAACCGGCACGGTGCAGCATCTGTAACACAGTTTGAATTGATGCCAAAACCCGCTGCAACAAGAACGCCCAACATGCCTTGGCCTACTTACCCAATGGTGTTAAAAACCACTTCATCGCACGAAGAAGGCGCCGATAGACATTGGGCTGTAAATACCAAAGCCTTTATTGGTGATGAAAATGGTAATTTAAAAGCTTTACGCATTGTAGATCTTGAATGGAAAATAACAACCGATGGCAAACCTGCACAGTTTGTAGAAATTGCTGGCAGCGAAAGAGAAATACCTTGCCAACTAGCATTACTAGCAATGGGCTTTTTACATCCACAAAAACAAGGATTGCTTGAGCAATTAGATGTAGAACTAGACGAACGTGGCAATGTAAAAGCAACCGAAAAAACTTACCAAACTAACATTGCCAAAGTGTTTACCGCAGGCGATATGAGACGTGGGCAAAGCCTAGTGGTTTGGGCCATAAGCGAAGGCCGTGAATGTGCTAGAAAAGTAGATGAGTTTTTAATGGGTAGTTCTATTTTAGAAACCAAAGACCATAGTATTTTAGAAGCGATGATTTAATTGTTGGGCATCATTTTGGAGCGACACTATAAAATTTAAACATAAGTGAGAATTAAAGGTAAAAAAATATAATTTTGAACTATGGAAAAAAAGCCACTTTATTCTATTGGACACGGTAGCAGAAAATCGGAAGATTTTCTTGCATTGCTTAAAGACTTTAGCATCGAGTATCTTATTGATGTTCGTTCTCAACCATATTCAAAATTTAATCCTCATTTCAATCAAAATGAATTGAAATTTTTTTTAGAACGAAACAGGATTAGGTATGTTTTTATGGGTGATTCTATTGGAGGTAGACCAAAAGATACAACTTGTTATGACGATGAAGGTAAGGTTGATTATGAAGTTGTAAAAACAAAAGATTTTTTTATTAATGGTATTGAGAGATTAAAAACTGCTTATAATAAAGACATTAATGTTGCAATAATGTGTAGTGAAAGTAAACCTTGTGAATGTCATAGAAGTAAACTAATTGGCAAGGTTCTTTTAACGGACAATATTGTTTTAAAGCATATTGACGAGAAAGGAAAACTTAAAGACCAAGCATCAGTAATTAATGACTTAAATAAAGGGCTTTCTGAAATTGATTTATTTGGAAATATAATAAATACAACATCAAGAAAAGCATATTTGTAGTTTATGAAATTTTACACAATTGGGGTTTATAATTCAACCGAGCAAGAATTCTTTGAAAAACTAACGAAAAATAATATTGATACATTTTGTGACATTAGACAACGTAGAGGAGTTCGTGGTTCAAAATACGCATTTGTAAATAGCAATCAACTTCAAGAAAAACTGAATGAATTAGAGATAAAATATGGCTACATACCAAATTTATCGCCAACTACAGAAATTAGAGAATTACAAAAAGAAATAGACTTTGAAAAGGGAGAATTGAAAAGAGAAAGACAAACATTAGGGCAAGTATTTATAATTGAATATAAAAACAGAATTTTAAAGAATTTTGACTTTGATAATTTCCTTGAAAAACTTGACGAAGTTGGTGCAAGAAAAGTTGCTTTCTTTTGTGTTGAAGAACACCCAGAAGCCTGCCATCGTTCTATTGTAGCTGATAAACTTCAAGACAAATTTAACTACGAAATTACCCACTTATAAAATGGAAGTTCTTATTTTATCAAAAACCCATTTTGGAAATAAGGTTTGTGTAGGTGGAATGGTATTACAGAATAACCAATATGTTCGATTATTAAATTCAGGTGGTTGGTATCAATTTGCCGACACAGAACTTTCAATAGGAGATATTTGGGATATTCAATTTATACCAAACAATCCACTTGTTGAACCTCATAATGAAGATGTAACAATTCAATCAAAAAGATACATTCGGTCTATTGATAACATAACTAATTTTATACAAGGTAGAAGTTTAATAATTTGGCAAGGAACAATAAACAATATTTTTGAAAGCAAATTAAAATGGGCAAGTTCAGGTGCAGGATTTTTATCTAAAAATTTTCCAGACTATCCTAGTCATAGTATTGGTTTTTGGTTAAGCGACAAGCCTCTTTCATACGAGAATGACCATTATTTCTATCCTACGGGAAATAACTTTTCAAAAAGAAAACTGAAATATAAAGGAATCGCTAATCCTGTTGATATTATTCCTGCTAACACATTATTAAGAGTAAGTTTGGCAAAATGGTGGAAACCTAATGACTCTGATGTTGAAGAAAGATGTTATTTGCAACTTTCAGGTTGGTACGACTATGAAGAAAATAATATGCTTGTAGAACCTCTTGATGATTTGCCTTTTTGAGTTAAAACGAACGCCCAACATTAGGTTTGGCATTATTGGGGCTTTACAAATATTGCCTCAACTTATGTTCTTTATTGTGCTTCAGTTCGGGCTTGACGTTATGAATTTGGCTTGTGAAAAAAACATCATCCGCCGCAGCGGAAATTATTTGGCTGCCCAACACCAAGCTTACGCACAGTTGCCAAGCTTCGTCAATACTGCGGGCTTTAGCTACAATACCCACAGACACCCTCAAAAACAAAAATCCGTTAAAATGTCACATCAAATATTAGTTTTTAGCAGAAATAACAATCCAATTAGAACTTATTTAGTACTTTTGCGTTAAATTTTAACGGATATACCATGTTAATACGATTTACAACAAAAAATTTGTACTCATTTAATGAAGAGACCGAATTTAATGTGCTTCCTAATAAAACACAACGATTGCCTCATCATAAAATTAAGCAAAACGAATTTGAAATACTAAGATTAAGTGCTATTTATGGAGCAAATGGTTCAGGTAAATCTAATCTGATAAAATCCATTGCTCTTTTAGAATCAATGGTAGAAAATGGAAAATTAGATACAAGTCTGAATGATAGAAAATTTAAACTTAATAATTTAAACGAAGCAATTCCTACTTCTATAGGAATTGAATTTTTTTCTAATGATAAAGCGTATTATTATACATTAACTTTTGATAATGACATTATCTTAAATGAAACACTTTTAGAAAGTAAAAAAAATACCGATGTATTGATTTTTGAAAGAAATAATGAAAATAATATACAAACAATTAATTTTTACGATGGCTATATAGAGAGTAAAAAAAACAAGCTTTTTGTAGAAGTTTTAGCAGAAAAAATATTGCAAAAGAATGAAATTCTGCTTTCGTTTTTAAATTCAAAATATAAAGATGAATTTATTGATGTGGCAAATGCATTTAGTTGGTTTGACACAACACTTGTAATAATACATCCTGATGCAAAACCAAGTGGGTTAGCACATATTTTAGATTTAAACCTTGATTTAAAAGAATTTGCAAATAACTTAATTGCCAAACTTAATACGGGAATTTCAAAATTAAATATAGAAAGAAAGAAAATAGAGGAATCAATTGAAAATTTAGATAAAAAGAAAATTAAAAGTATTATTGATAACTTAAAAAAGGAACCAAATCTACTTTCTGTTATTACACATTCTGAAACAGGTGAAGAGGCGATTTTGGTACATGAAAACAATGAAACTTATTTAAAAAAAATAATAACAACTCATTTGAATAACAAAGGTGATGGAATAGAATTTTCTATTAATTTGGAATCTGATGGTACAAAACGATTAATTGACTATATACCAGCATTTAATGGTATTATAAATGAAAATAGAGTATATATAATTGATGAAATTGAACGCAGTATCCATCCAATAACTATAAAGGAGATTATAACTAAAATTTCATTAGACCATTTAGCAAAAGGTCAACTAATTTTTACTACTCACGAATCTTGTTTATTAGACCAAGATATTCTTAGGCCCGATGAGATTTGGTTTGCACAGAAAGATATAGATGGGGCTTCCAAATTATATTCTTTAAGTGATTTCAATATACACAATACGGCTAATATTGAAAATGGTTACCTTAATGGAAGATATGGCGGCATACCTTTTTTATCGAATTTAAAAGATTTAAATTGGCATAAATATGAGGTATCTGACCAGAAATAAAGTTTATAAAAAATTAGATGTAGTTAAGGAAGCTAAAAAAGTATATATTTTTTGTGAAGGTTCCGATACTGAAATAAATTATTTTAAATATTTTCAAGGATTTTCCTCAAATATCGATATTATTCCAATACCTAATAACAACGGTCAATCAGACCCAACGAAATTAAAAGATAATGCCGAACTGCTATTCGCTGGAAACAAATCAACACGTCCCATTTACATAATTAGTGAAGAATATAAAGATGAAGTTTGGTTTGTAATTGACACTGACAGATGGAATGAAGGAAACAAAATAAATATTCTAAAAGATTTTTGCAAACACAAAGAAAGATGGTTTGTAGTACAAAGTAATCCTTGTTTTGAGTTATGGCATTACTACCATATTTATTCAGAAAAACCAATATTGGTCGAAACTTTAAGTTTTGATTCGTTTAAAGCTTACGTAAATAATAAAATTAAAGGTGGCTTTGATAATAGAAGTATGCCCATAGAACTTGAGTCTGCTATTAAGAACGCTTCAGACAATTTTGAAGTAGAAAATGAACAACCAATGTTGTATTCAACTGAAGTTCATATTTTAGGTGAGATTATACTTTCTTTTGTTAAAAACCAGCTCGACAAAGCTAAACAAATGACATTTCTAACAATAGCATTGTAGCTAAGATGGGTTTGGCAAAAGTGGCGGTTCAGAGCTCCGCAGACACATTTGTCCTTCAATTCCACCCTCCTTCGCCAACCCCAAAACCCATGGTGCAAGCGTAACAGACTACACAACTGCCATTAAACTAACAGACAATTATTGAAATTATAGGACGACATTTTTAAACGTAACGGCGTACTTTTTTGCCCACACGACAGCCCAACCCTTCACAAAACCAAAAGGCTAAATTTTTACCACCGCACAGAATCACATTCGTACTTTAAATAAGTATCTTAGCAACCTTACAATTATAAAATGGCACTTAGTTGGAACGAAATAAAAAGCAGAGCATTACAATTTTCTAAAGAATGGGCTAACACTTCAAACGAAGAAGCAGACGCAAAACCATTTTTAGTTGAGTTTTTTAACGTGTTTGGTATTAGTAGCAAACGTGTTTCGACCTTTGAACACAGAGTAAAAAAACTAGACGACAAAGACGGCTACATTGACCTACTTTGGAAAGGAACAATTTTAATTGAAATGAAAAGTAGGGGCAAAAACCTTGACCAAGCCTACCAACAAGCAAAAGACTACACTCACGGACTGAAACAACACGAATTACCGAAATACATCCTTATTTCTGACTTTGAAAATTTTAGACTTTACGACCTTGAAGAAGATAAAACCGTACATTTTAAATTGAACAACCTTGTAAATAATGTTCAGCATTTTGGTTACATTTTAGGTTATCAAAAAAAGATTTACAAAGAGCAAGACCCTGCAAACATTAAAGCAGCCGAGTTAATGGGTAAACTGCACGATAGGCTTGAAGAAATTGGTTACACAGGACACCCATTAGAAGTTTACTTGGTTCGTATTTTGTTTTTATTGTTTGCCGAAGACACAACAATTTTTAACAAGCAACAATTTCAAGAATATTTAGAACAGCGAACAGCCGAAGACGGAAGCGACCTTGCAGCTAAACTGCAAGAATTGTTTCAAGTTTTGAATACACCAAAAGAAAATCGTTTTAAAAATCTTGATGAGCAACTTGCCGACTTTCCTTATGTAAACGGAAAATTGTTTGAAGAAAACTTGCCTACGGCAAGTTTCGACACAAAAATGCGCCAAGCCTTGCTAGACTGCTGTTACATTGATTGGAGCAAAATTTCGCCAGCCATTTTTGGTTCGATGTTTCAAAGCGTTATGAACCCCAAAGAACGCAGAAACTTAGGGGCGCATTATACTAGCGAAACCAACATACTAAAACTAATAAAGCCACTTTTTTTAGATGAACTTTACAAAGAGTTTGAAACAATAAAAGACAACAAAAACAAACTGCAAGCGTTTCACAAAAAGATAAGCACATTAAAATTTCTTGATCCTGCTTGTGGTTGCGGAAACTTTCTTGTAATCACTTACCGAGAATTGCGATTGCTTGAGTTAGAAATTTTAAGAGCATCAAACAAAACAGGGCAACGAGTATTTGACGTTAGAGAAATTATTTGGCTTGATGTTGATATGATGTGTGGCATTGAATACGAAGAATTTGCTGCACGAATTGCCGAAGTAGCCATGTGGCTTATTGACCACCAAATGAATATGCTTATAAGCAATGAGTTTGGGCAATATTTTGTGCGTTTGCCATTGAAAAAAGCGGCTAAAATTGTGCATGGCGATGCATTGTCAATAGACTGGGCAACACTGAAACACAAAAACACTGCGTATGTTTATGCTGATGAATTAAATTATCGGGTTGTAAATGAACCCACGCCAACCTACGGAACATTGAATGTTATTACAAAATCGGCAACAGAAATAAACAAAAACCAAGATTTCCCGGAAAGTAAAAAAATAAGCCCCATAGAATTTGATTATATTTTTGGTAATCCGCCATTCATTGGTTCAAAAATTATGAGCCAAAACCAAAGAGATGCTGTTGTGAAAGAGTTTGATAATATACATGGTGCAGGTGTTTTAGACTATGTTGCTGCATGGTATATTAAAGCAGCAAAGTACATCGTAAACA
>JASGCX010000059.1:15490-24765 GCA_030053925.1 Flavobacterium sp. | reverse complement strand
TTAAACATGGCGTTAAAAGATAAATAACGGTCAACTCTTTTTAGGCATTAACACCCATCCCCCATGACCCATCCCCCATCACCTATGACCCATCACCTATGAACCATCCCCCATGAACCATCCCCCATGAACCATCACCCATGAACCATCACCTATGAACCATCACCCATGAACCATCCCCCAGCAGTCGACCGTTAGTTAAATTGTCTTTTCTAGTACCACATTATTCCTCCCTTTTGGGCTAGGAGGGGGCTTATTTCGCCGCTAATAATTGCTGTACTAGTTTTTCTAATTCGGTTATGCGTTTCTCGAAGCTAGGTAGGTTACGGCTAAGGGCTTGGCTGCGTAGTGTGGCGGTAAAGTCGTGCGCAGGGCTGCCTGTAACGGTGGTATTTGGCTGCTTAATAGACTTGCTTACACCACTTTGGGCGTTAATGCGGCTACCATCGGCAATGGTTATATGGCCTACAATACCTGCTTGGCCACCTATCATTACGTTGCTGCCTACTTTGGTACTGCCGCTTACACCTGCTTGGGCTGCTACAACGGTATTGCTACCTATTTCAGCATTGTGCCCTACTTGTATTAGGTTATCTAGCTTGGCACCATGCTTTACAATGGTACTACCCATTGTAGCACGGTCAATGGTGGCGTTAGCACCTATTTCTACATAATCTTCTAGTATTACATTGCCTATTTGAGGTATCTTTTTAAAAGTGCCATCGGCTATTGGGGCAAAGCCAAAACCATCGCCACCAATTACACTACCGGCATGTATGGTTACATGGCAACCTAATATACAATCGTGGTAAATTTTTACACCAGGGTAAATGATGCAATTATCTGCAATGGTTACATTATTGCCTATAAACGCTCCAGGATACACTTTTACATTGTTGCCAATGGTTACTTGCTCGCCTATATAGGCAAAAGCACCTACATACACATACTCGCCTAGCTTGGCAGTGCTTGCTATATAAGAGGGCTGTTGTATGCCACTTAACTGCTGCGAAACAATTTCTTGGTACTTAGATAGTAAGGCGGCAAAAGCAGCATAAGCATCTGGCACACGCAATAGCGTAGCACTTACGGGCTGCTTTAACTCTAATGAATTATTTACAATAACAATAGAGGCCTTGGTGGTGTATAAATAATCTTCGTATTTAGGATTGGCCAAAAATGCAATATCGCCAGTGGTAGCTTCTTCTATTTTGCCAAAATTACCAACAGCAATGGTAGCATCACCTTCTAGTTGGCCATTAATTATTATGGCTATTTGCGCAGCAGTAAATTGCATAGGCTGTATGTTAGCTGTTCTAAGTGCTTGGTTTTGTGGTAATTGCAGGTGTATGTACTACAATGGCATAGAACATGGTACACTTAAACAATTTACATGAAGGTGCAAATGTAGATTTTTTTAGCGGCGGCTAGAAATTGTTTGTAACCAACACCTTTACCAAGTGCAATAAAAGCCCTGCAACTAAGGGTAGCACACGTAAAACTTTTTAATAGGTGCAGAAATGGTTTGGTTAATTAATGGATTGTCTATGGCAGTAATGTCTTTCACGCTGCCATCTTTAAACAAAATATTAATGCCCTCGCTATTGGTTTTGTACATGGTATTATCTGCCTCACCTGCAAATACAAAATAGCTAGCTTCTTGTGGGCTAATGCCGTAATTGGTTGCTGTAGCTTGTAGTTTATCGGCAACAAAATCTACCTCAAAAGGCTCTGATTGTATCTTTATTTTTAGTAGCTGACGGTTGAGTAATCTATTGGCTAGTGTTTGCAAAACAATGTCTTGGTGGCTGCTCCATTTTTTTACAGCTACAAGTAAGTCGCCATCGTCTAGTTTACAAAATTTATCAAGGGTATCAAGGTTCATCACGCCATCAAAATTAAACAAAAAGAAATCGATACCACAGTGGGTGTGCAAATTGGTAGTGCCTTGTGCAATAAGGTCTCTTACGCGTTGCAGTAGGTTTACCAGCATTTTCTCGGCACTTAACACCGTTTTGTGTAAGTACACTTGCCAGTACATTTGGCGCCTTGCTACCAAAAATTTCTCGATGCTGTAAATGCCTTTTTCTTCTACCATTAGCTCGCCATTGTGTACGGTAAGCATTTTTAAAATACGGTCGTAGCCAATAACGCCTTCGCTTACGCCTGTAAAAAAGCTGTCACGGGTAAGGTAATCCATTCTATCTACATCTAGTTGGCTACTAATTAGCTGGTGCAAGAACTTTTTAGGATAGTTATTGGTAAATATGTTGATGGCCATTTGTAGCTGCCCACCCAATTGCTCGTTCATTATTTTCATAATCATCAAGCTAATGTTTTCGTGGTGTACACCTTGTAGCAATTGGCTTTCAAGCGCATGAGAAAAAGGGCCATGGCCTACATCGTGTAGTAAAATGCCTGCTTTTACAGCCATTTCTTCCTCGGGTGTAATGTCAATGCCTTTAGATCGTAGCTCGTTTACCGCATTGCACATTAAGTGGTAAGCCCCTAGCGAATGTAGTAATCTAGTATGTACAGCACCTGGGTAAACCAAGTAAGCCAAAGCCATTTGGTGTATGCGGCGCAGGCGCTGGTAATATGGGTGAGAAATGATGCTAAACAATAAAGGATGGTTGATTGTAATAAAGCCGTAAACTGGATCGTTTATAATTTTTTGCTTTTGGGCCATAATTTGTTGTGAGATTGTTAAACCAAGATTACAAAGGTACATTTATAGATGAAAGAGATATATTTAACCGCTGAATATTAGTGGTATATTCAATTGCCACAATTTTGATGTGGTTGTAAAAAACATCGTTGGAAATTTAGAATAGAAACTAAAACCGAAGTAACAACTAAACAATGCAGTGTGCCACGCAACCAAGTTGCACAAAAACTTGAAGCCGATAACACAAAAAAGAAAAATTCCAAACTTTAAACTCTAAACTAATTATATGTCGTTAGCAAAAATTGTATGGGTAGATGATGAGATGGAAAGCCTGCAAAGCCAAAAACTATTTTTAGAAAATAAGGGTTATGATGTAACCACGTTTTCAAATGGTTTTGATGCGCTTGACTACCTTAAAGATAATGTGGTAGATGTGGTATTGATGGACGAAACGATGCCTGGTATTACTGGGCTTGAAACCCTTGCTAAAATTAAAGAAATTAATCAGCAAATACCCGTGGTGTTAATTACCAAAAACGAGACCGAGAACCTAATGGACGATGCAATAGGTAGCCAAATAGCCGACTACTTAATAAAGCCTGTAAACCCAAATCAGGTGTTGCTGAGCTTGAAGAAAATAATAGACAACAAACGCTTGGTGGCTGAAAAAACAACCACTAGTTATCAGCAGCAGTTTAGAAACTTATTTACCGCACTAAATAGTAACCCTAACTATAACGAGTGGATGGATATTTACAAAAAACTAGTGTACTGGGAGTTAGAAATGCAAAAAAGCGATAGCCCTGAAATGCGAGAAATACTGGTATCGCAAAAGGCCGAGGCTAACACTGAGTTTTTTAAATTTGTAAGTAGAAACTATACTAAATGGGTGAACCCTAAAACGGATGATGCACCTATTATGAGCCATAATTTACTAAAACACAAGGTGCTGCCACATTTAGAAAAAGGCACGCCTACGTTTTTTATTTTGATTGATAACTTGCGTTACGACCAATGGAAAACCATTCAACCCATATTTGCCGAAAACTTTAGAATACTAGAAGAAGAAACGTTTTACTCAATACTACCAACGGCTACACAGTATGCTAGAAACGCCATTTTTAGCGGCTTGCTGCCAATAGATATAGAAAAACAATTTCCGCTAGAGTGGAAGAATGATGAGGAAGAAGGTGGTAAAAATTTGTTTGAAGAAACGTTTTTACGAGCACAAATAAAACGCCTGAAAGGTGATGATATTAAAGTGAGTTATACCAAAGTAGTACACCACCACGATGGGGCAAATTTGCTAAATAATGTACATAATTTACTACAAAACGACTTGAATGTAATTGTGTACAATTTTGTAGATATGCTAAGCCATGCGAGAACAGAAATGGAAGTACTAAAAGAACTTGCCGGAGACGAAGTAAGCTATAGAAGCATTACCAAAAGTTGGTTTGAACACAGTGCACTACACCAAGCCTTAAAGAAAATAGCCGATAAAAAAATAAACTTAATAGTGGCTACCGACCACGGCACTGTAAGGGTAAAAACGCCCCATAAAGTAATAGGCGACAAACAAACAACTGCCAACTTACGCTATAAACACGGCAAAAACTTAAATTATGAAAGCAGGAACGTTTTGGCTTTTAAAAACCCTAAAGAAGCAGGCTTACCTGTGCCTAATGTGAGCTCGTCTTTCATATTTGCTAAAGAAGATGGCTTTTTGTGTTATCCTAATAATTACAACCACTACGTAAACTATTATCGCAACACGTTTCAACATGGTGGGGTGAGCCTAGAGGAAATGATAGTGCCTGTGATAAAGATGGTGAGTAAGTAATTTTGAGACAAAGAGGCAGAAAGTAAGTAGTGATAAGGTTTACACACCATAGAAGTTAGAACTGAGAGAAAAAAGCTACATTGGAGTAAGCTGAAAAAAATAATTTGTTATGGAAACTGTACTTGTTTAAATTAACAATGACAAGGCATATAAACTTCTTGAAGATTTGAATCTTACTTACATTGTTGAAGGAAAATATTTTGCCTGTTGCTAGGAATATCTCTGATAACTATCCTGGCGTTTTTCTTGTAGAAGATGCTGCTAGTTTTAACGCACATACTAAAACTAAGCATACAGAATGGAAAGATATTTAATTGATAAGAATGTGATACCGCACTTTTTGGCTACTATGTACACTAGCAAGGGCATGAATTTTATATCAAAGGTGTTTAATGATGTACCTAATATATTAGCGATAACAGAAATTGAGGCGCTATCTTGGCTGCATAGCGATAAGGCGAAAGAGGCAATCATCAAATAGTTTATGCAAGATGCACACCTTATACCAATTACTCGTAAAACGGTAGACAAACAAAGGCAATTGCTAACAAGCTATAGCTATTGTGGTTTGTGGAAAAACAACGCTTCTTATAAGATGGTATAAAGTTAGTTTTGCGCTAACCTCAAAAAAGGGGCGATATGAAACCAACACAAGGCAATTTAGATAAGCTAGAAAATATTTTAAGTGAGAGTAATTATGTGGTGCGCTACGAACGTGGCACTTTTCAAAGTGGGTGGTGCTTGCTTGAAGCCAAAAAAATTGTAGTACTGAATAAGTTTTTAGATACAGAAGGTAGAATGAATACGCTTACAGAACTAATACCACAAGTGGCTATTAACTTTGATAAACTAACCATCGAGAGCCAAAAGTTGTATGAAAATTTGGTGAAGAAATTTGAGTTGCCTGCTACAAGCACTACCGAAACATCCGAATAATTTAGTATCATTTTTTTAATGAGAGACGCAGCACAACATCCACCTATTACGGTTACATTTCTTGGCACAGGCACAAGTAGTGGTGTACCAATGATATGCTGCGAATGTGAAGTTTGCGCATCTACCGATACCAAAAACAAGCGCTTACGCAGTAGTATTTTGGTACAATCTGCAACTACCACTTTTGTAATAGATACCACACCAGATTTTAGGTATCAAATGCTGCGCATTAATAATAAAAAGTTAGATGCGGTATTATTTACCCATCCACATAAAGATCACGTGGCCGGCTTAGACGATATACGTGCCTACAATTATTTTCAGGCAAAGCCAATAGAAGTATTTGCCAACGCACTCACACAAGAAACTTTGTTTCGTGAGTTTCAGTATGCATTTGCCCACAAAAAATACCCTGGCATACCCCAAATGCATTTACACACCATAAATGAAACGCCTTTTGCCATAGGCAATATTACTGTAATACCTATAAAAGTTTGGCACTTAAACATGCCTGTACTTGGCTTTAGAATAGGCGATTTTACCTACATTACAGATGCAAATAAAATTGACGATGCAGAGAAAATCAAAATACTAGGCTCTAAGATATTAGTAGTAAATGCTTTGCGAAACGATAAGCACATATCGCACTTTACACTATCTGAAGCAGTACTACTTGCAGAAGAATTACAAATACCTACAGTATATTTTACCCATATCAGCCATCAATTAGGGTTACACAAAAACGTAAATGCACAATTGCAGCCCCACATGCAATTGGCTTACGATGGCTTAAAATTGCATATCTAATTAGCTTTGTTTCTATCTAACATCCAAAATTTAACAATGTGAAAAAAATCCTCAAAGACTATTTCTCGTTTTCTAAAAAAGAAACCACTGCTGCTATTATATTGCTAATAATAGTAGGCAGTTTTATTGCCCTACCTTATGTGTATAAAAAAAAAGGCAAGCCGCCTGTAATTGATAAACAATTGCAAGAAGCTGTTTTGGCCATACAGCCAAATGCAACTATAAAAGACAGTGCCAATATCGATTTTACCAACCATTACCAACCTGCACCCACCGAAGTTGAAACTAAGTACACACTATTTCAATTTGACCCCAATACGCTAGATGCTGCCGGCTGGAAACGCCTTGGTTTGCGAGACAAAACCATTAATACCTTGTTAAACTATCGCAATAAAGGCGGCAAGTTTCGCAAGCCAGAAGATATACGTAAAATATGGGGCTTGCGCCCACAAGAAGCCGATAGAATAATACCGTATGCCAGAATAGATGCACCACAAAATAACTATGCCAACCCTGAATATAGTAGTGCTGCGCCCACAGAAAAAACGATTGCGGTGGTAGATATTAATACCGCACAGCCACAGCAACTTAAAAATATTCCTGGTATAGAAAATGGCTTGCAGTATCGCATTGTAAAGTTTAGAGAAAAGCTAGGTGGTTTTATTAGTTTAGAGCAGGTGAAAGAAACCTATGGTTTGACGGATTCTGCATTTGCAGCCATGCAGCCGTATATTAAGTTTGTACCCGCTGCGGTTGCTAAAATAAACATTAATACAGCATCCGACTTTGAGCTAAATGCACATCCTTACATTTCCTATACAGTAGCCAAAGCCATTGTACTGTATAGAACTCAGCATGGTAACTATCAATCTGTTGCCGACATAAAAAAGATTGCCTTTATTAAAGAAGATCTGTTTCAAAAAATAGCACCTTACTTAACGGTAGAGTAATGTTTAAATGTTATCACAAGCAATAAAACAACATAGTACAAGTGTACCAAAATGTAACATTTTCCGTAAATTTGATAAAAGACAAAAAATGATAACTGCATTACAAGTTGATATAACCTTTGACCAAGTCCTTGCACTAGTAAAACAACTGCCAATAAAGGAAAAAATTAAGCTAACCAAAGAACTGGAAAGAGAAGGTATAGAAACAAAATTGTCAGGACTTCTAAAAACCTTTAGAACAAAAGAATTAAGCCTAGAAACTATAAATGAAGAGGTAGAAATTGTAAGACAACAAATTTATGAAAGCAAAAAACATTAAGGTCATTTTTGATACAAATGTTTGGATTAGCTTTCTCATTGGCAAGCGTTTGTCATTTATCAAGCATTATATTGCTAATGGGCAAATTACTATTGTTACAACTGATCAACTTTTGCAGGAAATACGAGAAGTTACAAGTAGAGATAGACTGAAAAAATATTTTGCAGAAGAAAGTGTTATAGAATTGTTTGAATTGTTGGATGTGATAGCTGAAAAGGTAGAAATAAAACCAACCTATTTTATAAACAGAGACCCAAAAGACAATTTTTTGTTGGATTTAATAGATTTTTCTAAAGCTGATTATTTGGTAACGGGGGATAAAGATTTATTAGTGCATAATCCTTTTAAATCGGCATCAATTTTAACACCTGCTAATTTTGAAGTAGCATTAAGCAAAGCTTAGACACGTCGCATACTTTCTTTTGCATATTGTTTTTTACCTACAATTACTTTTCATCGAAACACTCGCTAGTATTTTGAAAGCATAAATCTTTCCTTTGAAACACAGCGCAAGGAAGCAAAGAAGGGTAAATAAAACGCTGTTGCTTCTTTGCTCCGTGTTTCTTTTTAAAAACGAGTTTAAAGGTTAACTAAAATCTAGTCTTTAATTTCTTCGGATGCTTTTTTGATGAAATACGGCAATTATAATAACGGTTTGTTCTTCTATTCTGTATACAACCATGTAAGGAAATGAGGGCAACACAATTCTGCGATATTTACCATTTATTTTAAAATAGGAATAAGGCTGTTGCTCAAGTTTGTCAAAGGCTTCGTTCAATTCTTTCTCAAATCGAAATGCTAAACTTTCTGAAATAGCATCGTAATAATCTAATGCTTCTGCAACATCCTCTTTAATAATGGCAGCTTTACTTAGCGTGTAGGGCATTACGTCTTTCTTTTAAAAACTCGCTAAACTCATTTCTTGAAAGCATGGCCATTTCACCGCTTGCTATTGCTGCTTCTCTTGCTTCCAACGCTTCCATCTGCGGTTCAGATAATTGTTGATTACTGATGCCTAAAGATTCTTGTAGTTGATAGTACAACTCTATTTTATCTTCTGTAGACAACTTCAAGGCACTTTCTATTACAGCATTCATAGTGCAAATTTTTTCTAAAATTAGTATTAATATTTCTTGCAAAAAAGTTATAAAGCGCTTTTAAGCAACTGTAGGAGTAGAAAATTCAAATACAGAGCAAGGAAGCAAAGAAGTGGGGTAAATAAAACGCTGTTGCTCTGTGCTCTGTGGTTTTACTTATGTTGTGAAATTATAAATCCATTTTATCTAGCGTTAGAAATACGCTGCGCTAACATCATCGAACAGCGAGTTTGTCTGTTTAAGCAGGCAGGGCACTTTTTAGCCTAGCTGTTTTTCTTGATTTACCGATTTTTAGTTTCTCTTTATTAGCCTTTATAAAAGCACTAATGACAAGTTCTTCTTCTTTGGTTAATGGGGCTTGCCCGCCTATAGAATCTACATTTAATTCTTTAAGTTTATTTTTCATTTGGAAAATATTTATTAATGAGTTTTAATGCTGCAATTGTATCTATAATCATTATGCGCCCACCCACATGCATTGCACCAAGCGAGTCAATGTAATGTTGAATGAGGAAATGTTCCCTAGGGTTACGAAAGTACAAAACCTTCCTTTGAAACGCTCGCCAGTATTTCTAACGCACAAATCTTTCCTTCTAACTGCTCGCCAGCGTTTCGGAAGCACAAATCTTTCCTTCGAACTACTCGCCAGCGTTTC
>JASGCX010000059.1:0-15390 GCA_030053925.1 Flavobacterium sp. | reverse complement strand
GCACAAATCTTTCCTTCGAACTACTCGCCAGCGTTTCGGAAGCACAAATCTTTCCATCGAACTGCTCGCCAAAGTTTCGAACGCACAAATCTTTGCTTCTAACTACTCGCCAGCGTTTCGAACGCACAAATCTTTCCTTCTAACTACTCGCCAGCGTTTCTAAAGCACAAATCTTTCCTTCGAACTACTCGCCAGCGTTTCGGAAGCACAAATCTTTCCTTCTAACTACTCGCCAGCGTTTCTAAAGCACAAATCTTTCCATCGAACTGCTCGCCAGCGTTTCTAAAGCATTTTTGCCAGCAAATGGCGCACAAACATACAATTATGTTATTATACAGTAGAGCTAGCAAGCAACGAAGGGGGCAAATAAAACGCCGTTGCTTCTTTGCTCTGCGGTTATTATCTCTATTGCCCAATAAAAAAAAGAATTGCTCACTCCTCAAACTAAGCTAACCAACCTTTTAGCCTGTAGTATATATTTGCAGCCATAATAGCAATGTACAATGACAATTAGTTACAATTGGTTAAGTGAGTATTTACCAGAAGTGATAGAACCTGAAAAGCTATCGCATATTTTAACAAGTATTGGGTTAGAGGTAGAAAGTTTAGAAAAATTTGAGAGCGTAAAAGGTGGCTTGCAAGGTCTTGTAATAGGCGAGGTTTTGGCTTGCGAGCAGCATCCTAATGCCGATACATTAAAAGTAACCAAGGTAAATATTGGCGCAGCCCAACCTTTGCAAATAGTATGCGGCGCACCTAATGTAGCGGCGGGACAAAAAGTAGTTGTAGCCACCATAGGCACTACTATTTACCCTACTAGCGGCGAACCATTAACCATGAAACTTGCTAAAATACGTGGTACAGAAAGCCATGGTATGCTATGCGCCGAAGATGAAATTGGTATTGGTGCTAGCCACGCTGGTATTATAATATTACCCGAAGATGTGGTGGTGGGTACACCTGCATTGGAATACTTTTTACCCTACAACGATTTTATTTATGAAATTGGTTTAACACCAAATAGAATGGATGCAATGTGTCATCTTGGCGTAGCTAAAGATGTGTGTGCTTATCTATCGCATCACAGGCAAGAAGCTAGAGTTAAAAGCCCATTTAACAATAGTTTTAAGGTTGATAATACAAATACACCTATTGCTGTAGCAATTAAAAATACCGAAGCTTGCCCAAGATATAGCGGTGTAACTATTAGCGGTGTTACGGTGGCAGACTCGCCAAAATGGTTGCAAAATAAATTGATAGCTATTGGCCAAAGACCAATTAACAATATTGTAGACATTACCAATTTTATTTTACACGAAACAGGGCAGCCATTACATGCTTTTGATGCGGCTGCAATTGCAAATAATACCGTAATTGTACAAAATTTAGCAGAAGGTACCGCCTTTACCACGCTAGATGACAAGGAAAGAAAACTAAGTGCAAATGACCTACTAATATGCGATGGTAATGGTGAGCCAATGTGCATTGCAGGTGTATTTGGCGGTGCTACAAGTGGTGTAAAAAATACCACAACCACCATTTTTTTAGAAAGCGCTTGTTTTGCTTCTACATCTATCCGTAAAACATCGGTAAAGCATGGTTTAAGAACCGATGCTGCCACAAGATTTGAAAAAGGTGTAGATATTTCTAACACCATCAACATACTAAAACGCACAGCATTATTAATTAAAGAAATTGCAGGTGGAGAAATAAGCAGCGAGATAGTAGACATTTACCCATCACCAAAAGAAAAAACTGAGGTATCGCTTAAATATCATTACCTAAAAAAATTAAGTGGTAAAAACTACCACGTAGATGCGGTAAAGAAAATACTAACTACACTTGGCTTTGAGGTATTGAAAGAAGGTATGGACGAAATACGTGTATCGGTGCCGTTTAGTAAGCCAGATATTAGCCTACAAGCCGATATTGTAGAAGAAATATTGCGCATTGATGGGCTAGATAATATTACCATACCTACAAGTATTACCATGTCGCCAGCAGTAGAAACGCTTGGCATAAAAGAAGTGCTGAAAGACAAGATTGCCATGTACTTGGTAGGGCAAGGTTTTAATGAAATATTTACCAATTCTATCACTAACAGTAGCTATTTTAACAATACCACTTTAAACAGCACCGTTAAAATGATGAATAACCTAAGTGCCGATTTAGATGTGTTACGCCCCTCTATTTTAGAAACAGGTTTAGAGTGTATTGCTTACAACAATAATCGTAAAAACAGCAACTTACAACTGTTTGAATATGGTAAAACTTACCACACCACAGGTGTAGGTAATTATAGCGAGGAAGAACATTTAGCACTATACATTACAGGTAATAATCACGAAGATACATGGCAAACAAAAGGCACCGAGTACAATTTTTACCGAGCAAAAGGTATTGCTGCAGCGGTGTTACAGCTTTGTGGTTTGCTTGATGTAAATTTTGCAAAAACAGAAGCCGCAAATAGTCTTACTATCAATAATGGTAAGCAAGCAATAGGCAGTTTATTGCAAGTAGATGCTGCCAAACTAAAAGCATTTGACATAAAACAAGCGGTGTATTTTATAGATATTAACTACTTAGCACTTGTAAAAGCCGTAGAAAAGAAAAAGATTTTGTACAAAGAAGTAAGTAAGTTTCCTGTAGTGCAAAGAGACCTAGCATTGATAGTAAACACTAGCACTACTTTTGATATGATTGAAACTGCTGTACAAAAAACCAAGCTAAACAAGCTTACCAATATGCGTTTGTTTGATGTATTTGAAAGTGATAAACTTGGTGTAGGCAAAAAATCGATGGCGGTAAACTTTACCTTTTTAGATGAAGAAAAAACATTGGTAGATAAAGAGGTAGATAGTATGATAAACAAGCTAATAGCCACTTTTGAAACAGAATTACAAGCAGAAATAAGAAAATAGAGCTGAATTAGCAAGGTGATTACGTCTAGCATCAAGGTGTTAAATTCTAACACCAATACATTTTAGTAAAGTAATTAATATACAAGTTGCTATTGCATACAACATTTAATATAGGATTGTATCATGCGAATAAAAAAAATTGAACTTACCAACTTTAAACGATTTACTAATTTAGTTATTTCTGATATTCCAGAAACATCTAAGTTAGTATTGTTAATTGGCTCTAATGGTTCGGGAAAATCTTGTTTATTTGATGCTTTTAATTGGTTAAGTAAGGGTTTAAATAAAGGAATACCGTACAGTATTGCCGATACGGTAAACTATTATCAGAAAGATTTGCTTAATAACCCTTTAGTACAAGTTGCGTTTACAGACGGAAATGTTATAGAAATAGATGGAGTTCCGCCTCAAAATTCCAAACAAGTGTTTTTGGCTAAAAAATTTATTGGGCGAAGTAGCATCCGCATTGTGCCTCGTATTTCTAATGATTCAAATGGTGCTGATATATCTAGCGATAACGATAGCCCAAGTACTTATATAGAAAACGATACACGTTTTATTAACGATGTTTTTCAGTATATACAGCAAATAAACAATGCCTTACGTGAGCCTGTTTTTAGTGGTAGACAAGCAGATACGTTACAAATTTTCAGAGATTTTATTGAGCCATTAAATCATTCTTTGCTTAAGATATTTGGTGGTGATGAAACAACTACTATTCAAATTGCCGAATTTGAAGATGCTACACCCAATAGAACTGCAAAACTTATTTTTAGAAAAGGTGACTCGAAAATTAACTATGATTTACTGAGTCATGGTGAAAAACAGGTAATTATACTTCTAATTAATTTTATAGTTAGGCAAAAATATTATGAAGATGCCATCATTTTTATTGATGAAATGGATTGCCATTTAAACACTGCGTTACAGTATCATTTAATTGAAGAGATTGTTACTAAATGGATACCTGAGAGTTCACAACTTTGGACAGCTTCACATGCGTTAGGATTTATTGACTATGCAAAAAATAATGAATCAGCTTCTATCATTGATTTTAATTTACTAAACTTTGATAAGAAGCAGGAATTAATGCCTGTTTCAAAAGATAAATTGGACGTGTATGAGATTGCTATTCCTAAAGCAACTATTGCTTCTATTTTAAAAGGCTATAAATTGGTAATTGTTGAAAATACGAATGATGAACATTTTAATAACGCTTTAGGGCAAGATGGTTACTTGTTTTTGCCAGCAAATAATAATAGAGAAGTATTTTTAACAGTAAAAAGTGATAAAGATAAATTAGGCTTACGTGATAGAGATTATTTACGTGACGATGAAATAATTAAGATACAAGCCAAAATGCCAAATCTTAAAATACTACAGTTGTCTACTTTTGAAAACTATATTTATCATCCTGATAATATTGCCGAGTTGGGTTTAGCAGGATTTAATAGGGATGAATATATTACCGATATTATTCAATATAAGAATGAGAAACTGCTTGATATTGTTGCTGAAATTGGCATATCACGAACACATTATATTGAGTTTAAAGATTGCATAAAAAATGACGGAAACATTGAGCCAATAATCAACGCATTAAAGAGTGATTTATTTGACGAGTTTTACCAATATTTTAATATGAAAAAGCACTTCAATAAAAAATCTATTGCAAAGTTTAATTTATCTGTTAATGATTTGGCTAAAACAAAATGGTTTAAGGAAAATATTTTTAAAATAATTAAGGTAGAAAATTCCTAATAATTTGCGGTAAACTATTGAGTTGTGCTAAACTCACAAACTATTTAAACTACTATTTAAACTACTATTTAAACTACTATTTAAAATTAATGATTGATATTAATAGTCAACTTCTAGCTTTGCAGGTGCGCTTGCAGCAACTGATAAAAAACTATCACCAGTTGCAGAAAGAGAGTGTGCAATTGAAAAAAAATTTGGCTAAAAAAGAATCAGAACTAGCAACAAAAGACGAAGAAATGCAAAAGCTACAGCATCAATTAGATGCGCTAAAGCTTACCAAAAGTGTATTTGACGAAACAGAAAAGGCATTGCTTGAAAAAAGAATAGATATTTATCTAAAAGAGATAGAAAAATGCTTGGCATTGCTAAATAGTGAAGTTTAAAAGTTTATTTGTAGTTTAAAAGTTTATCTGTAGTTTAATAGTTTATCTGTAGTTTAAAAGTTTATTTGTAGTTTAATAGTTCAGGTGGTTCATTAGCTGTCTAAATGGTTAAACTCTTAAACTTCTAAACTCACAAACTTCTTAAACTCTTAAACTTTTAAACTCTTAAACTCACAAACTTCTTAAACTCTTAAACTTCTTAAACTATTAAACTTCTTAAACTTCTTAAACTTCTTAAACTATTAAACTTTTAAAACCCCAAACTTCAAACTACAATATGTCAGAATTAATACCCATAAATATTGCCATTGCAGATAGAACGTATCGCCTAAAATTACGTGCCGAAGATGAAGAAGTGGTGCGCAAAACGGTGAAAATGATTAACGAGAAAATTGTAGAGTTTAAAACCAATTTTGCAGGTAAAGACATACAAGATTACATTAGCATGGTATTAATTTGGCTTGCAACCGAGCAAACACAATCTGCCGTACAACTGATACAACTAAAAGATGCGACTGAAAAAATAACCATGCTGCAAAACAATATTGATAAAGTATTGGCTGTAGCCGATGCTGTGTAAGTTGCTTTAACAAAAAAACACGCAATAAATTATTTACTTTTGTTGCTCTAAATAAAAACTAGTAAACTTAAAACTTAAAATATATGCCAGGTTTTGAACTGTTTGGTGCCGAAGAAAGACAACATATTAACGATGTAATGGAAACAGGCATTTTAATGCGTTATGGTTTTGACGGACCTCGTAAAGGCATTTTTAAAGCCAATGAGCTTGAACAAAAAATTACAGAAGTATTTGGTTGTGGCTATGCACAGCTTACAAGTAGCGGTACTGCAGCCTTAACCACTGCAATGACTGCTTTAAATATAGGTGTGGGCGACGAAGTGATTATGCCAAGCTTTACGTTTGTTGCCAGTTTTGAAGCGGTACTAAGCGTAGGTGCTATACCAGTTTTAGTAGATATTGATGAAACATTAACCTTAAAACCTAAAGCTGTAAAAGCTGCTCTTACAGTTAGAACAAAGTGTTTAATGCCAGTGCACATGTGTGGTAGTATGGCCAATTTAGATGCACTAAAAGCCATTTGTGTAGATCACGATTTAATACTGCTTGAAGATGCTTGCCAAAGCATTGGTGGTAAGTATAAAGGCAAAGCTTTAGGCACTATTGGCCATGCAGGTACATTTAGTTTCGACTTTGTAAAAACAATTACTTGTGGTGAAGGTGGTGTGGTAATGACCAATAGCCAAGACGTATTTGAAAAATGCGACGGCTACACCGATCACGGCCACGACCACAAAGGCGTTGATAGAGGTGCAGATTTACATCCGTTTATTGGTTACAATTTTAGAATAAGCGAATTGCACGCAGCTATTGGGCTTGCACAAATAGGTAAACTAAACCAAATATTGGCCATACAAAAAAAGAACAACCAATTACTACGTAGTTACCTACAACAAATACCAGACATTACTTTTAGAAAAATACCAAAAGGTGGTGTAGATAATTTCTCATTTTTAAGTTGGTTTTTACCAACAGAAAACTTAATGCGTGCTGCTATTGCTGAAATGAAAGCACAAGATATTTTCGCTAGTAATTTTTATTGGTACGATAATAACTGGCATTACGTTCGTAAATGGCAACATTTACACAATGCAACTACGCTTAACATTATTAGCGATGCCCAAAAAGTAGCATTACACAACCTTAAAACACAAGATTTTAGTGCAAGTGATGCCATAATGAGCCGTTGTATTTCTACTGCCATAAGCCTTGCTTGGACAGAAGAACAAATACACCATAAAGGTGCTAAAATGGCTGCGGCTATTAAAAAAGCAATTGCAGAAGCAAGTGTGGTGGCGTAAATGAACGCTATATTCAATACTAATCCACTAAACAATGAATCAAGAACTAAAGTTAGAAATAGCCCCAAGCCTTGCAAGTAGAGTGAAAAAATGGGATTGGATATTGTATGGAATTTGGTTTTTTTTGAGTGCGTATTGCTATTATTTGTATAAACGAAATATCTATTTATTTATCTGTATTACAACGTCTATTATAATTATATTAAGGCTTTTGCCTAAAAAGGCAAAAGCCAACTTCGTTGAAATTTCGGGTGAAAGAATTAGATGGCGGCTTTCAAAAGATATTCCAGAAGTTTATACAATTTGGTCAGAAATTGAATGGATTAAGTTTGAAAAAGATGGCATTAGTCTTTATCAAACAATTAGTTTCAATAATTTCTTATCTACTGATGTATTTACCCAAGAACAAAAAGAGAAATTGACTACAACAATCACAGAAATAGCTTCAAAAAATAACATCAAATTGGTGTATTAAAATTCGCTGTGTTTCAGTAATTCTGTGGCAAATATTAAGGTCTACCGCTGTGTTTACCTTCTAGTTTATCTACTTCTTCTACGCTGCCTATTCTAAATTTTACAGGCAATTTTACTATTTTTTGTATTTGCAACTCTTGCTTGCAAAAAAAGGGCAAGTTGCTGCTGTAATAATTTGAGGCCAATACACGCAGAGGCAAGTTTTTTAAACTGTCAAGCGGTAATTTTTTTGGTGCATTTGGCAATACCATTTGCGCAGCCAATTTTTCACCTATCACCATCATTATCAATACTATCACTATCTTTTTAGCCATTTGTCTATTATTTAAGTTACGTGAATATAAAAAGTTTTAATGAAATAAAACATTGTAGGCAACAGTTTTTATTCTTTCAGTATCTTTATTTAACAAACATTAAACATATCGCTATGAAAAGAATAATTACACTGATTGCTTTGCTTTTTTCGTTAAGCACTTTTGCCAATACAATTATTGTAAAAGGCTATTTAAGAGATTCTACGGGTAAAGGTGTTGCTAACAGATATGTGCGTATTGCTACCGATACAGCAAGCAATTTATGCGCAATAGCACATTATAAAATTACCGATGCTAATGGTTTTTATATAGATACAGTAACTTGTGGCACTAATATTACAAAACTGCTTGTATTTACTGAAAGTTGCGGAGTTATTATTACTAAAACATTAACCCCAACCACCAATATTGCTGAGTGCAATTTCACTATTTGTGTACCCCAAATCACGCCTACACCTATTCGTAACTATGTAATAGTAAAAGGCTTTGTAAAAGATTCTTCGGGCAAAGCTATTGCTAATCACTTAGTAAAAATAAGTATAGATAGTTCGCTTGGAAGTGCTTGCTACACATCGCATGTTAAATATACCAATGCCAATGGCAACTACTTAGATACCATGTACTGTAATGCTGCTATACAACAACTAGTTGTAAGTACAAACGTTTGTGGTAGAGTAGTTAGCAATACCGTTGCAGTAGTAAATAATATTGCCGAAAGTAATTTTCTTATTTGCACACCACCAGTTGTAACACCACCAACACCCCCAACGTTATCTTTTGTAATAGTAAAAGGCTTTGTAAAAGATTCTTCGGGCAAAGCTATTGCTAATCACTTAGTAAAAATAAGTATAGATAGTTCGCTTGGAAGTGCTTGCTACACATCGCATGTTAAATATACCAATGCCAATGGCAACTACTTAGATACCATGTACTGTAATGCTGCTATACAACAACTAGTTGTAAGTACAAACGTTTGTGGTAGAGTAGTTAGCAATACCGTTGCAGTAGTAAATAATATTGCCGAAAGTAATTTTCTTATTTGCGCACCACCAGTTGTAACACCACCAACCCCGCCAACCCCACCAACCCCACCAACGTTAACTTTTGTAATAGTAAAAGGCTTTGTAAAAGATTCTTCGGGCAAAGCTATTGCTAATCACTTAGTGAGAATTTTTACCGATAGTTCTTTTGCTAGTAGTTGTGCGGTAGGGCATATTAAATATACCAATGCTAATGGTTTTTACATAGATACCTTATACTGTAATACTGCCATTAGATATGTAAGTGTAAGTTCAGAAGTGTGTACACGTGTGGTAACTAATAAAGTAGCAGTTATAAATGGTGTAGCCGAAAGTAATTTTCTTATTTGCTTGCCGCTAGTAGTTACACCACCTACAACATCTGCTTGTAAAGCTTACTTTGTTTATGCACAGCAATTAGTAGGTGTAAAATTCAATAGCAATGTATCTATTGCTGCGTCAAATGATACCATTATTGGTCGTAAATGGAGTTTTGGCGATGGCGATTCTGCCAATAACTTGGTAGACCCAATACATATTTACAAACGTGCAGGTACTTACAATGCTTGCCTAAGTATTAAAACAGTAAAGGGCTGCGAAAGCAAAATTTGCAAAACCATCAACCTAACAGATAGCTTACCCAATAGTGCAAGCCCAATATTAGAGCCAATAAAAATTGTCATCCTTTATCCAAATCCTGTGCATGAAAAAATAAATGTACTTATTTGGGATGCCTACAACAGCACTTCGGCACAATTAAGTATTGTTGATATTTATGGGCAAAAAAAATGGGGCAGTTCTACCAACTTAGTAAAAGGTAATAATGGTATCAATGTCAGCGTATCAATGTTACCAAGTGGGCCTTACTTCTTTAAAGTTACCACGGCTTTCGGTGTAGTAAGTCGTAAGTTTTATAAACTATAAGTTTTTTGGTTTGGTGTCTATAAGCGTTACTGCCGCTATCATTTTTGGTAGCGGCTTTTATTTTAATGCTTATTTGTTTTGTAAACCAACTTAATTAGATACCAATTTTAATCATATAGCACTACATTGTTTGTGCTACCAGAAAAGAAAACAAAGGATATAACCCTTCTTATTTCTTTTTAATCTTTGTGCTTTCTGTGCCTATGTGGTAAGCAAGCTTCTCAATTCGTCATTCTGCAAACGTTTTCATCATGTCACATCATTTTAATTACTGTTTGCTTTGTGGTTTGCCCTATTTTTGCCACGCATTAAAAAAGATGCAACCAGTTAGCTATGTCAGTGTTAGTTAATAAAGATTCTAAAATTATTGTACAAGGTTTTACCGGTACAGAGGGTACATTTCATGCTACTCAAATGATTGAGTACGGTACACAAGTAGTAGGTGGTGTTACACCAAACAAAGGTGGTACGCTACACTTAGATCGTCCTGTATTTAACACCGTAGCCGATGCAGTTGCCAGCACAGGTGCTAATGTAAGTATCATTTTTGTACCGCCCGCATTTGCTGCCGATGCTATTATGGAAGCCGCAGAAGCAGGTATTGCTTTAGTAGTTTGTATTACAGAGGGTATTCCTGTACAAGATATGGTAAAAGTAAAAAACTACCTAGAAGGCAAAAACACCCGCCTAATTGGGCCTAACTGCCCCGGCGTTATTACTGCCGAAGAAGCAAAAGTTGGTATTATGCCCGGTTTTATATTCAAAAAAGGTCGTGTAGGTATTGTATCAAAATCTGGTACTTTAACTTACGAAGCGGCTGACCAAACAGTAAAAGCAGGTTTAGGTATTAGCACTGCTATTGGTATTGGTGGCGATCCAATTATTGGTACACCTACTGTAGAAGCGGTAAAATTATTAATGGCCGATCCTGAAACCGACGGTATCATTATGATTGGTGAAATTGGTGGTAGCATGGAAGCAGATGCTGCACGTTGGATAAAAGACAATGCAACCAAGCCCGTTGTAGGTTTTATTGCTGGCCAAACAGCGCCTCCAGGCCGTAGAATGGGTCATGCAGGTGCTATTATTGGTGGTGCAGATGATACTGCTGCTGCAAAAATGAAAATCATGGCAGAATGTGGTATTCATGTAGTTGCAAGCCCTGCTGATATTGGTAAAACAATGGCAGACGCTTTAAAAAAATAGTTTTTTTGTGGAATGAATAATGACAAAAGCCCTTGCAAATGCAGGGGCTTTTTTTGGGTGTGTCAGGCATGTTCATTACGCTATAGGGTGCAAGTGCCAAACGTGCGTTGCAGTACTTATAGTTAGCCAATAGCAAGGGTGTTGTGGGCAACTGCGAATTTGAAGATGTAACAACCGAAATGCTTTCATTAAGAGTTGAACTACAATAAAAATTATCATCATTATTTTTGTAATTTTGCTTTTTAGTAAGTAAGATATGGCAAAGAATAATAAAATAGAAATAGGGTGAAAAGAAATAAGCATTATTTCCCAAAAGGAAGATGATTTTATTTCACTTACTGATATGGCTAAAAGCCAAATGCAAGAGGCTATTATTATCAAATGGTTAACTTTAAAAAGCACTATTGAATATATTGGCGAGTGGGAAGCGTTGTATAATCCCAATTTTAATTATACCGAATTCGGTACAATTAAAAATATGGCAGGAAACAACAACTTTGTATTGTCGGTTAAAAATTGGATTGAAGCTACGAACGCCATAGGCATTTCAGCCAAAGCAGGAAGATATGGCGGTACTTATGCCCATAAAGACATTGCATTTCATTTTGGAATGTGGATTAGTCCAAAGTTTCAGTTGTTATTGGTTAAGGAATACCAACGACTTAAATTAGATGAAAACGATAGACTTAAATTAGAATGGAATTTGCAAAGAACTTTAGCCAAAGTAAATTACCATATTCATACAGACGCTATTAAAGAGAACTTAATACCGAAAGAAATAACCAAACAACAAGCAAGTTTTGTTTATGCTAATGAAGCCGATTTATTGAATGTTGCTTTATTTGGAATTACTGCAAAAGAATGGAGGGACAATAATATAGACAAAGATGGAAATATTAGAGATTATGCGACTTTGGAGCAGTTGGTGGTTTTAAGCAATATGCAAAGTATAAATGCTTTGCTTATTGGTCAAGGTTTATCTCAAAGTGACAGACTAATCCAATTAAACAAAGTAGCAATAACACAAATGAAATCTTTGACAGAAAGTAACGCAATGAAGAAACTGAAATAAACAAACTGCCACCATCAATGTATTGCCAAAAGCGAGGCTGAAGGAATTCTTATGAACATTTGTGCTAAAACAAACATTTGTAATTCTATTGAAATTTAGTGCTACAAATCCTCGCCTTCGGCAATACACAAACCGAAAACCGAAACCCATAAGCGAACTACCCACATGAGGATAAGGCAGTACCAGAAAGTAAAATGTGGGTGGAGTTTAGCCTATCGGTGAAACAGTAAGAAAGTACCTCTGTATAAAACAGACGTCATTATTTTAACAAACCGCCGTATGCCCAACGGCATGTACGATGGTATGAGAGGACAGTAAGGGAAATAATCCCTTACATGCTACTTGATTATAGGTTTACGCTAGGCAATCCTTGGTTGTAGAAATGCTATTTTAGGTTGTACTTGCCTTAAAAGGGTATTTAAGGCTATCATACACTTACTTTTGCGGCTTATCATTATGAGTGTAAGCACCCACACATCTTCACCAAAGCAATTGCGCTATGGGGTAGCCGCTTTCTTTTTTGTATCTGGCTTTGGCTTTGCTAGCTGGGCTAGCCGCATACCTACATTACAGCAAAAACTACATTTAAACGATGCCCAACTTGGTACAGCCTTGTTTGCAGCACCATTGGGGTTAATAATAACGCTACCTATTACGGGCATTTTTTTACAGAAATACAGTAGTCGTTACATTATGCTCATTGGTTCTATACTGTACAATGTATTATTGTTTTCCTTGGGTTTTGTTACCAATAATTGGCAGTTTATGGGGGTACTTTTCTTGTTCGGTATTTCTCGTAACATGATGAATATTCCGGTAAATACCCAAGCTGTGGGCGTACAACAATTATTTCCTAAGTCTATTATATCTACGTTTCACGGTATTTGGAGCATTTCGGGTTTTGCTGCTGCTGCTGTAGGCGGTTTGATGATTTCGCATGATATTACACCGGCTTGGCACTTTTTTATGGTGGGTGTATTGTGCCTTAGCATTATGGCTATTGCCTACAAGCATACAATACGCTACGATACTAAAAAAACAAATGAAGCTAGTGCCAAAGCATCGTGGTTTAATTTGCCCGATAGGCCGCTACTAAAAATTGGTTTAATAGCATTTGCCTGCATGGCCTGCGAAGGTATTATGTACGATTGGAGCGGTATTTATTTTCAGAAAATAGTACACGCACCTAAGGCATTGATAGCGGCTGGTTATATTGCTTTTATGAGTGCATCGTCTACTGGTAGGTTTTTGGGCGATTGGATGATTAATAAAATAGGCACTAAAAAAGTATTGCAAGGTTGTAGTTGCTTAATTGCTATGGGGCTTACTTTATCTATTAGCTTGCCTTATGTACTACCTGCCATTATTGGGTTTGTGTTGGTTGGTTTTGGTGTATCGTGCATCATACCATTAACCATTGCACTTGCTGGTACAAGTAGCACAAGAGCACCAGGTGTAGCTATTGCATCGGTATCTACTGTAAGTTATTTAGGCTTTTTATTAGGACCGCCAGCTATAGGTTATGTAGCAGAAGTGGCTAATTTAAGATGGTCATTTGCTATGGGTATAGTAATGTGTTTAGGTATGCTAGTGCTTGTAACCAAAATGAAGATTAAGTAATACAAACGCCCAACAACTTTATTTTCAACAAATTGTAAGGGTGTTCGGTTATTTTTCGATAAGTTGCACTACAACAAACGTGCATCAGATGATACCCCCAAACAGTTTTCAGTGGAGCAATAACCCCGAACCACACAAGCAAAGAACTATAGCTATTATTAAAGAACATCCAGAAATTAGAAATTTAATTGGCCGTAACCCTTACACCTTTTTAATCATCTTGTTTTGCGTAGCAGTGCAGCTAGTACTTGCCTATTTATTGCAAGATAAAAGTTGGTGGTTGGTATTTGGTGCGGCTTATTTAATAGGTGCATTTTCATGCCATACATTATTTGTTTGCATACATGAATGTGCGCACAATTTGGTGTTTAAAGCTAAAAGCTTAAATAAAATAGCAGCTATTATTGCCAATTTGCCAATGGTATTGCCAAGTGCTATTTCTTTTCAAAAGTATCATATTAAACACCACTCTTTTCAAGGTGTAGAAGCGTTAGATGGCGATATGCCTTACCACTGGGAAGCTCGCTTAATTAATAATTCAGTATTTGGTAAAGCAATTTGGTTGTTGTTTTACCCATTGTTTCAAATGTTGCGCCCCGCAAGGTTAAAAGAGATTTCTTTATTTGATACTTGGACTTTTGTAAACGTACTTGTAGAAGTAGTGTTTATGGGCTTCTTAATCTTTTTTTTAGGACCAAAAGCATTGGTGTTTTTACTTGCAAGTTTCTTCTTTTCGGTAGGGTTACACCCTTTGGGCGCAAGATGGGTGCAAGAGCATTATTTAACCCATGGCGATCAAGAAACCAAGAGTTATTATGGACCACTAAATACCGTGAATTTGAATGTAGGTTATCATAACGAGCACCACGATTTTCCATCTATACCTTGGAATAACTTGCCTAAACTAAAAGCCATTGGTGGTGTGTATTACAATTCGTTGCACAGCCATAAATCGTACACAATATTGTTGTTTCAGTTTTTGTTTGATAAAGAATTGTCTGTTTTTTCTAGAATGGCCAGGGCTAATAGAGGCAAAACCAAACTGAACGATACGGCTATGTATGATGTGGAAACATCTAAAGACTTGTTGGCGAAAGAAGAAGAGTAGTGCATTTATTCGCCTGCTTTTGTAAGTATTATTTGCTCCATACTGTCAGATATTCTAAAATTGGTCGCTTTTATTTTCTCAAGAATTGGTTTTATAGATTTTATGTAACCAGCAAGTTTTGCGTGAATAATAACCCCAAGTGTACCAATGAAGGATAAGCCTAGCTCGGCTGCAAATTTGCGGCCTTTTAAATCATCTAAAATAAGTAGACATTGTTCGTATTCAACAGCTAGTGCTATTGCACTGGCTTCACCTTTATCAACTGATGCTTCAATTATTGTTTGGTAATGTTTATCTTTTGGATGTTTAATTTCTATCTAAGAAGGTAATGGCAAGCCATATTCTTCTGCTACCTCATTGGTGGTGATAATATTGCCAAACAACTTCTGTAGTAAATCAAGTTCTTGAATATTGGTTAATAGAATTAAACAACTGGTATCAGCTATGATAGCTTTTTGCATTCGAAAGTTCTTTTTCTAATTCTTCTGCTGAGTAGTTAAATATTGATACGCCATAGTTACCTAGTAACTCCATTAGTCAATAGTCCATAGTCAATAGTCCATAGTCAATAGTCCATAGTCCATAGTCAATAGTCCATAGTCCATAGTCCATAGTCAATAGTCCATAGTCCATAGTCCATAGTCCATAGTCCATAGTCCATAGTCCATAGTCAATAGTCAATAGTCCATAGTCCATAGTCCATAGTC
>JASGCX010000058.1:9515-25032 GCA_030053925.1 Flavobacterium sp. | reverse complement strand
TAAGTTTGAACGATAAAATAGTCAATTTACATCAACAACCTTGTGAAACTTGACAGCTATGCACTAATTTTATCCAAAACAAAACTACTTTGTATGAAGCAAACACTACTCATGCTTTTGCTTGCAAGCGCAGCATTAAGCACACAAGCACAAACAGAAGAAGCCGCCGTAAAAGCCACCGTGAACCAATTATTTACCGCCATGAAAACATCTAACCAAGCCTTACTTACTAGTTGCTTTGCCGATAGTGCTTTACTACAAACCATTGCTACCGATAAACAAGGCAAAACGGTGGTACAACATGCACCCATTGCAGATTTTGCCAAGCAAATAGCACAGCTACCAATAGGCGCAGCAGATGAACGCATCACTTTTGGTAATATACAAATAGATGGTGCTTTGGCCAATGTATGGGCTCCCTATCAATTCTATTACAACGGCAATTTTAGCCATTGCGGCGTAAACAATTTTGTATTGGTAAAACAAAACAACGTTTGGAAAATTCAATACATTATTGATACAAGAAGAAAGGATGGGTGTGGGCAATAGGGAAAAGATGTTGGTGAAAGCAACACCAACATTGGCGAAACAAAACCGCCACAAAGCCTTTTGCTTTAGGGCGGTATTGTTTATATTAGAAAAGGTATTGGTGAAAGTAACGCCAAACCTCTTGTTAGCGGCTGGCATATCCTTTTAAAAGCCTAGCAAATTTTTTTGTCAAAATTTTTTCGTCAGTGCTTATTGTATCAGCCTTGTTTTTTGAAATATTAATTAAGTAATAATTATTCCAATGCTCAATTGTAGTGTCATTTACATTGTCTACGCTGTTGTCATGACTTTCTTTTACCCAAATAAAGCACTTAAATTTTTTATTGCTGTCGTTAAATATCCAAGAATTTTTTTCTGCCACGTCGCCTGCATCACCAAAAGTTTCAGCCAGTTCAATAATGCCTGTGATAGCGTCTTTTGTTTTATCAAGAATTAAGAGTTTGATTGATGAAGAAGCATAGGTAGAAGGTGTTCTTGTGATTAATCCTATTTTGTTACTGTCAATTGAAAATTTGTAACAAGCAAAATAACCGTCTGCGCTCAGGTACTCTTGCGAAATTTGTCGGGGGAATAAGCGTATTTCCGTTGTGTCAAGTTTCGTCCCTTTGTACTTATATGCTTGACTTTCAAGGTCATCCGAAGAATATACCTCCAATGTGTCAATCGCTAAGTCTTTGTATCTAATCAATAAGTTTTTGTATTTACTTTCCTTTGGCTTGTCCTGTGTTTCTAGCTTCTTGTCTGTTTGATTGCAATTACAGAACAGAAAGAGTATTATCAGGTAAAGTAATTTTCGCATAAGAGTTTTTGTTTGCTTGCCGCTAACCTGAACATCGCAGAATTGTTATAGATCTTCTAATTCGTAGAATAGGTTACAACACTTAGATATAAGATTTTTTTGATTATCATTTAATAGCGTAATAGAAACGCCTTGACCTTTAGATACCTCAAATATTTGCTTATTGTCAAATGAGGTGGTAGTCATTGATTTATTTGTCTGGTTATTATGTACAAATGGACCAATGTAACGTGTCTCAACAGTATCGCCTGTCTTTTTTGCTATCTCTAGTGCAAAATTGTTTATATCGTTTCCATTTGATGCTATGCTAATTAACCTGATTCTTTTGCCTATAAACTTAGGATATTCTTTTTTTTCTGATAAAACCAGTACTAATTTTTCATTTTTCATGCAAGTAAATTTAGAAAAAACATGTGATATAATAGGGTGTTGAAAATATGCTTATTGTCAACAAACGATTAATTGGCTAAAGGTGAAAATTCATAATCAGGAAAAATGCAAATTAATTCAGATTTATATTCTGCTGTTGACCCTGATAATTTAATTATTAATTGCTTATAATTCCACGGGTTTAAGCCAAGATAATGTAATCGAGTACGTGCTTTAAAGCCTACGTCTTGTATAAGTTCAATATTCTCAATTTTTTTATTTATTACAGGAAGTGGTGTCTCAAAAATTAAGCCATCAAACCATAATTTATACACTTGCGTATTTGCAGGATTTTTAAAAAACAGATTGACACCTGATGTTTTTTTCAGTATCTCAATTAAGATATAACCTGCAATTCTGTTGTCTATTACCATATTAAATTTAGTCCATTTTCAATTTGAGTGAATTCAACTTTTCCATTATGAAATATAGTTTTTCTTAGGTAGTCTTCGTTATTAAGTATCATGAATAATTCCCATTCAGTTATCATGTTGTTACTTTCTGCTTCATCATAATCTGTAAATCCCGTTTTTGCTTTAGTTAAATCAACGCCATTTAGATTAAAAATATAGATCCCATTCCTTTTACTAACTTCTAAAAAAATAGCCCTTAATTGGTGTTCAGATGATAAATGAGTTGGAATATCTAAACCAAATCCGGCCGATTCATACATTGAAAGAGCACTAATTTGCTGGCTAAACTGACGATGATGCGTATTGTTTTTTCCAAATGAAAATTTTACCTCATTAATGTTACGCAACTTCTCTATTAATGTCACTGAAACAGATAGTTTATAAAATGAAATACAATTTCCGAGTATTCAAAATTAAATGCTAATAATTAGTTTCCAAAAATAATTTTAACAGAACTAAGTATCGGTTTAGATAAATGTACCTAAACATCTAAGTATTACACTCCTACAATCTACTTCACGCATCAGTATAGTTGTTTGCCAAGCAAATAGCACAGCTACCAAAAGGCGCAGCAGATGAACGCATCACTTTTGGTAATGTACAAATAGATGGTGCTTTGGCCAATGTATGGGCTCCCTATCAATTCTATTACAACGGCAATTTTAGCCATTGCGGCGTAAACAATTTTGTATTGGTAAAACAAAACAACGTTTGGAAAATTCAATACATTATTGATACAAGAAGAAAACAAGGGTGTGGGCAATAATTTTCTTGTAAATTATTAAATCGTTGGTATTCAATTTTAGCAATAGGCTATATTGCAACCTTTAAATCATTTTACATGAAATATCTACCGCTCAACCCGAATATTTTTATCAATAATCGCAAGCGCTTTGCTAAAGAAATGCAGCCTAATAGCATTGCCATTTTTGTAAGTAACGATGAGTTTCCTAGCAATGGCGATGCCATTCATCGTTTTAAACAAAACAGCGACTTGTATTGGCTTAGCGGCGTAGAACAAGAAGATAGCATGGTGATTTTATACCCCGATTGCTACGATGAAAAATACCGTGAAGTACTAGTATTGGTGCGCCCAAACGAGCTAAAAGAAAAATGGGATGGCAAGCGCCTTAGTGCCCAGGAAGCCACTGCTATTTCGGGCATAAAAACCATTATTTGGCTCGATAGTATTGATGCTTTGCTACAAACTTGGGTGCATTTGGCAGATAATATTTACCTAGATAGTAACGAGAACGATAGAAAAGCAAGCCTTGTACGCAGCCGTGATTATCGCTTTATAGACGAGATGAAAAGCCGCTATCCTTTGCACCATTATTTGCGTGCCGCTAAGTTAATGAAGGCGTTGCGTGGCATTAAAACAAAAGAAGAAATTGAAGTGCTTCAAACGGCGATAAACATTACCCAAAAAACATTTGAACGTGTGTGCAGGTTTGTAAAACCTGGTGTAATGGAATACGAAATTGGAGCAGAAATTATGCATGAGTTTTTGCGCAATCGTGCTACAGGCGAGGCTTACGGCAGCATTATAGCTAGTGGCGATAGAGCAAGAACCTTGCATTATGTAAGCAACAACCAAGCGTGTAAAGATGGCGAATTGATATTGATGGATTTTGGTGCTGAATATGGTGGCTACTGTGCAGATTTAACTAGAACCATACCTGTAAATGGTAAGTTTAGCAAGCGCCAAAAAGAGGTGTACAATGCTTGCTTGCATTTGCATAATTATGCCAAAAGCCTTTTAAAACCAGGCATTACCATACTAGATTATACCGATAAAGTAGGCGAAGAAGCTACCAAGCAGTTTGTAAAAATTGGTTTGCTTACTAAGGCCGATGTGAAGAACGAAGACAAAGACAATATGGCCTACAGAAAATATTTGTACCACGGCATTTCGCACCACTTAGGTATTGATGTGCATGACTTAGGCACTCGTACCGAACCAATAAAAGCAGGTATGGTATTTACCGTAGAACCAGGCATTTACATAGAAGCAGAACAAATGGGCATTCGCATAGAAAACAACCTGTGGATTACCAAGAACGGCAATATTGATTTGATGAAAAATATTCCAATTACGGTGGAAGATGTTGAGGCGATAATGAAAGCTAGACCATAGTCGATAGACCATAGTCGATAGACCATGGACGATAGACGATAGACCATGGACGATAGACCATGGACGATAGACCATGGACCATGGACGATAGACGATAGACCATGGACGATAGACCATGGACGATAGTAACATGCAGGATAAACCATAGACTATTGACCATCGACCATCGACCATCGACCATCGACCATCGACCGTGGACACTAATATTTAGTATTAAAGATAAAGATTACAAATGGCATTTAAATTTGAGAATTTAAAAGTTTGGCAAGCGTCGCTTGATTTGGCTGATGATGTTGATAAGCTTGCTCAAACATTTCCAAAACACGAATTATATTCTTTGTCTAGCCAAATTAAAAGAGCTGCGGACTCAGTTTCTTTAAATATTGTAGAAGGTTCTACAGGCTTAAGTAATCTTGAGTTTAAAAGATTTTTGAGAATTGCAAATAGGTCTGCTTTAGAAGTAGTTGGCTGCCTATTTCTTGCAAAGCGAAGAAACTATATTGGTAATGATGATTTTAATAAATTTTATTTGCAGATAGAAACTTTGGTGAAAATGCTGCAATCTCTAATCAACTCAATTAAAGACTAACTACCATCGTCTATCGACCATGGACTATCGACTTAATATGATAAAACAAATCCCCAACATTTTCACCTTACTAAACCTCTTTTTTGGTTGCTTGGCCATTATTGCTACGGTGCAAACGGGCTTAATCATTTCTACTGATAACAGCTTGGTAATTATTCCAGAAAAAATAGTGATGGCTAGCTTATTTATAGCTATTGCAGCAGTGGTTGATTTTTTTGATGGCTTTGTGGCACGATTACTAAAAGTACCATCAGCATTAGGTAAACAACTAGATAGCCTTGCCGATGTAGTAAGTTTTGGTGTGGCACCCGGCATGATTGTGTACCAATTTTTGCGTTTAAGTTTTGCGCAGCAAGCCAATGGTTTAGATGTAAATACGCTTTGGCTAATGCCTGCGTTTATACTGCCTTGTGCTGGTGCCTATCGCTTGGCAAGGTTTAATATTGATACCGAACAATCTTATGGTTTTAAAGGTGTACCAATACCTGCTGCTGGCTTGTTGGTAGCTGCTTTTCCATTAATTTTTTGGTTTGAAAATCAAAGTTTCTTAATGGAAGTTTTAATCGATAGATGGCCAAAAGTAGGGTTACTTGCAACTTCGTTTAGAACTATCACAATAAGTGTATTAGTTAACAAATGGTTTTGGTACGCTGTAGTTTTTGTAACAAGCTATTTAATGGTGTCTACCCTACCAATGCTAGCTTTTAAATTTAAAAATGCAACGCTAAAAAGCTTTGTACCATTCATTATTATAGCAGTAGTAGCAATTGTGGCAGCACTATTTTTAAATTGGATGGCTGTACCTATTACATTTGCAGCCTACGTAATTGTATCGTTAGTTTTCAAACCATCAACATCATGATATACAATATTCAAATTAAGGTAATGCCATTAAAAAACTTGTTAGACCCACAAGGTAAAGCCGTGTTAAGCGGTTTGTGTAACCTCGGTTTAACATCGGTACAAGATGTACGTGTGGGCAAGCACATTACCTTACAAATTGAAGCAGAAAGTGAAGAAGCTGCAAAAGCAATTGCAGAAGAAGCTAGTAAAAAATTATTGGCAAACGCAGTGATGGAATATTTTGAAATTGAAGCCCTTAATCCCTAAAGGGAAATTTTAATAGAACTGAAATAATGGCTACCACAGGAAATAACGTATTGTCTGACGACGAGGCTTCAAAAAGTTCCCCTTCGGGGAATTTAAGGGGCTTATACCTTGTTCCTACACCTTTAGGTAATTTAAAAGACATCACATTTCGTGCAATAGAAGTATTGCAAAGTGTAGATGTAATTTTGTGTGAGGATACAAGAACATCAGCAAGGCTTTTAAACCACTACAACATTAAAAAGCCTTTATCGCCTTACCATCAACACAATGAACACAAAATAGCTACACACTTAGTAGACCAAATGCAAGCTGGTAAAGTATTTGCACTTATTACCGATGCTGGCACACCTGCCATTAGCGACCCCGCTTTTTTTTTAGTTAGAGCATGTATTAAACACGATGTAAAAGTTGAATGTTTACCTGGTGCAACAGCTTTTGTACCTGCTTTGGTAAATAGTGGTTTACCCACAGGTAGTTTTGTTTTTGAAGGTTTTTTGCCACTAAAAAAAGGCCGGCAAACCAAACTGAAACAGCTTGCTTTAGAAGAAAGAACCATCATTATTTACGAAAGCCCCATGCGATTGGTAAAGTCTTTAGAAGAGTTTGCGGTATATTTTGGTGCCCAAAGGCAATGCTGCGTAACTAGAGAACTAACCAAACTTTTTGAAGAAAATAAAAGAGGTACACTTGAAAACGTAGCGGCGCATTTTAAAGCCAAAACAGTAAAAGGCGAAATTGTTATTGTAATTGCTGGTAAAGCATAAAGCATTACTACACAAATGCAACTTTTTGCAAATAATATATCGGCTTTCGGGAAAATCAATAAAAACGCAATAGCATAATGTGTTAGTTTTGTTCAACCATTTGTAAAACTTGTCCCATGAGATTGAATCAAAACGAATTTTTACCATCTTGCGCTGTGTGTGCAAAAGCTACACATTCTTTTTTTTCAATTTTAGATAAAGAGAATTTAGAAGACCTTAACCTCAATAAATCTTGTACTACCTTTAAAAAAGGGCAAGTTATTTTCTCTGAAAATGCCTTGCCGCTTGGCTTATTTTGTGTAAGTAATGGCAAAATAAAATTATCAACCTCGGGGCCCGATGGTAAGGAGCAAATTTTACGCTTGGTAAAAGGTGGTGACATTATTGGCTATCGTTCGTTACTATCAAACGACCGCTACCACTGCAATGCAATAGCTTTAGAAGACAGTAATATTTGCATTGTAGATAAGGCTTACTTTATAAACTTGGCCATGAGTAACAACAAGTTATGCTTTGCCTTATTTAAAAAAATAAGCGACGATTTAAAAACTGCCGAAGATCATATAGTATCGCTATCTCAAAAAAATGTACGTGAGCGTGTAGCCGAAGCATTGCTATTTTTAAAAGCAACCTATGGTTTCGAAAAAGATAACCAAACAATTAATGTGCAACTTAGCCGTGAAGAAATTGCTGATTTTGTAGGTACTTCTACCGAAAGTACCATCAGATTATTGTCTGAATTTAACAGCAGCAAAATCATTGAATTAGTTGGTAAAAAGATAAAAATTATCAATTACGATAAGCTATCTAAAACCGCCAATCTCTCCTACTAGAAAAAAATGATAAAAATCATGTTTTGCTTCTATAACTGTCATAGATAAACTACCTGTATCTCATCAGATTTGCATAAAAGTATCTGATATGTGTACCCATGCTTCTACTGCCGAAAATGCTATCGCTAAAATTGGGCAAAAACTATATCCGTTTATTGCTGATCAATTTGCAGAACTTCATAAATACAATGAGAAAGATCCAAATAGTCATCGCTTATCATTACTATTTGAATTAGTAGAAAACTTACAGCATCAATTTGAATCGCTGAGAAACTATGAAGTAAAACTTGTTTTTCCTTCGGTACAATTGGTATTTAATACCAAAGACAATCCCGATTTTAAACCTTCGGTAAATATTCACGAACTACAAATATTAACACAGAAAAAAGAAGCACTTATTAAGCACTTAATAAATGAAGTAGCATCTGAGGCAGAGGCATTAAAACTTCATAAAAGCCACCCAATTCACGCAGTTATTTTTGTATTTAACGATTCCTTTTTTCCTGAAAAAGAAGCCTGGCACAACATGCTTGGCAAGTGGAATAAAACCTGTACCTGCTTTGCAAAAGCAACAAATACTTTAGCCCACCACGATAAATTATCTAGCTACTTAAATCATTTACATGGTACAAAATAAGTTAGCTATTGCCTGCTACCACTGTGGCGATAATTGCAACAGCAAACCCATTGTTGCACACGACCATAATTTTTGCTGCGAAGGCTGCAAAATGGTGTACGAAATATTAAACAGTAAAGGTTTGTGCAGCTATTACAACTTAAATACCAACCCTGGTATTGCACAAAAAATAACTGTTCGTGCAGATAAATTTTCGTTTTTAGAGGATGCTGCCATTGTACAAAAATTAATAGCTTTTACAAATGGTAAGCAAACCAATGTAACGTTGTACTTGCCGCAAATGCACTGCAGTAGCTGCCTTTGGCTGTTAGAAAATAGTAACCGCATAAACGATGGTATTATTTCTTGCAGGGTAAACTTTACGAAGAAGGAAGCTTTTGTGGTATTTAACAATGATAAAACGAGTTTAAGAAAGGTAGTAGAAACCTTTACTTCTATTGGGTACGAACCCCACATTAGCCTACAAAACCTTACCCATAAAAGCCCTAAATCCGTTAACAAACAACAGTTGTACAAAATAGGCATTGCGGGGTTTTGTTTTGCCAATATAATGATGATGAGCCTACCTGAATATTTTGCCATTGGGCATTTTATGGAGCCACAAATGGCGGAGATTTTTAGGTATGTAACTGTGCTTTTAGCGCTGCCTGTTTTGTTGTATTGCGCTACCAACTTTTTTGTATTAGCGTGGCAAGGTTTACGAAAAAAATATCTAAATATAGATGCCCCTATTGCTTTAGCAATAGCCATCACCTTTGGCAGAAGTATGTACGAAATTTTTATCAATCACGGTGGTGGTTATTTAGATAGCATGAGTGGTATTGTGTTTTTTATGTTGCTTGGTCGCTTGGTGCAGCAACGCACTTACCAGTCTATTTCTTTTGAGCGAGATTTTACCGCTTTCTTTCCAATTGCAGTAAATGTACAACGTGGCAATGGCTTTGTTGCGGTACCAATAAACGAACTAAAAGTAGATGATGTAATACAAGTGTACGACAACGAAATTGTACCTGCAGATGCAATTTTATCAAAAGGCAACGCATCTATTGATTACAGTTTTGTAAGTGGCGAAAGTGTACCTGTACCAAAAGAAGTGGGTAATATTGTGTATGCTGGCGGCAAACAATTAGGCGAAAAAATAGAGCTTGTAGTGGTAAAAGAAGTAGCCCAAAGCTACCTTACAAGTTTGTGGAACAACAATGTATTTAAGCAACAAAAACAACAGCCATCGTTTATAGATGCTGTAAGCAAATACTTCACAATTGTATTGTTAACTTTAAGTGGCAGCGCAGCTATCTACTGGTTTTTACAAGGCCAACCGCAACTAATGTGGAATGCTTTAACCACGGTTTTAATTGTTGCTTGCCCTTGCGCTTTATTGCTATCGGCAACATTTACCAATGGTAATATTCTACGCATTTTAACACGCAACAAATTCTATATCCGCCATCCAAATGTGATAGAAGATTTGGCAAGCGTAAACCATATTGTATTTGACAAAACAGGCACACTTACACAAAACAAACAAGTGCGTGTAAGCTACAGTGGTTATAAATTATCTGCCGATGCCGAAATGGCTGTGGCTTCTTTATTGGCGCAATCAAACCATCCATTAAGCAAAGCGGTGCTTACCTATTTTCACATCAATAAACACCAAGCAGTAGCACATTTTAAAAATGTTGTAGCAAAAGGCATTGAGGGTTGGATAAATGATAAGCACATGCTACTTGGGTCTGCCAGCTTTGTACAATATGCAGGCACACATCATTACGATGCGGCTACTTTGTTTATAAAAATTGACAATGCTATTGTAGGTCATTTTTCGGTTGTAAATAGCTATCGCTTTGGTCTAAAAAAATTGTTACAAACCCTTAAAGCAAGCTTTGCTGTATCTATTATTAGTGGCGATAACAATGCTGAATTACAAAACTTACAAGGCATTTTGGGCGAAGAAAATGAGATTTTATTTAACCAAAAACCTAACGACAAACTAGCTTACATACAGCATTTGCAAAGCGTAAAAAAAGAAAACGTGCTTATGATAGGTGATGGCTTAAACGATGCAGGTGCATTAAAACAGAGCAATGTGGGCATAGCCATTACCGAAGGTAATAACAACTTTACACCAGCATCGGATGGCATTTTAGATGCTAGCCAATTTTCAAGATTACCAGCGTTTATCAATTTTGCCAAGGGCAGTAAAAAAATAATTATCGCAAGTTTTATATTGTCATTATTGTACAATATTGTTGGCCTCTACTTTGCTTTGCTAGGTACGCTATCGCCATTGGTAGCTGCCATTTTAATGCCCATCAGCTCTGTAAGTATTATTGCAATTACTTACGGGCTTAGTGGGTTGTTAGCCAAAAAATATAAATTGTAAACAAAGGCAAAATACCAACCCAACAATGCCTTAACCAACTATTCTACTTTGGGTAAAACCAGTTTACTGTATTGTATTTATATTGCACCACCACCCACCAACTTCTAAGTGTAATTAATACAAAACAAGCAACAATGGCAAGCATTATAGACTTAGTAGGCAATACGCCAATGGCAGAATTACAATACATTAATACTAACCCAAACGTTACAATATTTGCGAAGCTAGAAGGCAATAACCCTGGTGGCAGCGTTAAAGATAGAGCCGCACTAAACATGATTCGGAGTGCCATAGAACGTGGCGATATTACTAGCAAAAGCAAACTTATAGAAGCAACTAGCGGCAATACTGGTATTGCATTAGCCATGATTGCTAGCATGTACAAAATTCCTATAGAACTGGTAATGCCTTCCAATGCTACAAGAGAGCGCACCCTTACTATGCAAGCCTTTGGGGCTAAAGTAACTTTACTAGATAATATTGAAACCTGCCGCAATTATGCCGAAAAAAAAGGCGCAAGTGGCGAGTATTTTTTATTAAATCAATTTGCCAACCCCGATAATTACTTGGCGCATTATAAAACCACAGGGCCAGAACTTTGGCAAGATACCAATGGCCAAATTACCCACTTTGTAAGCAGTATGGGTACTACAGGTACCATTATGGGTACTTCTATGTTTTTAAAAGAAAAAAATCCCAACATCCAACTTGTAGGTTGTCTGCCCACAGAAAACGCTTCAATACCTGGTATTAGACGCTGGCCTGTAGAATATTTACCAAAAATATTTGACGCTAGCAGGGTAGATAGAACCATTGATGTATCGGAAGAAGATGCAACACTTATGGCTCGCAGGCTTGCAAAAGAAGAAGGCATTTTTGGCGGTATGAGCAGTGGCGGTGCTGCTTGGGCTGCTATGCAACTGGCACAACAACTTGAAAGCGGCATTATTGTATTTATTTGCTGCGACCGTGGCGATAGATATTTAAGCAGCAATCTGTTTGGTTAAGTACTTATTTATCGTTTCAGTTTGGCGGTTAAAATACATCACTTAGCATCATCCGATGGTTTACAATTACCAAACCATACATCATACCCAACCTTACTTTTATTGGCATTTATCCAATTGTTAAATTTTCGTTTTGCTAATCTTAAACATCTTCTTAGTTTTATTTCATGCAAAACCCTAACCTGCTTGCCAAGCCACATTACCCAATACTAGATGGCTTACGTGGTGTAGCCGCTGTAATGGTGGTAATATTCCATTTGTTTGAAGCCCATGCTGCTAGTAATTTAACCCAAGTAATTAATCATGGCTACTTAGCAGTTGATTTTTTCTTTGTGCTATCGGGCTTTGTTATTGGCTATGCCTATAACGATAGATGGTTAACGCTTTCTACCAAAAACTTCTTTAAACGAAGATTAATACGCTTACAACCTATGGTAGTTATGGGTTCGGTAATTGGTGCTGCATTGTACTATTTTCAAGGGTTTGAGATGTTTTCAATTATTAATCAAGTACCCATTTGGAAAATGCTATTAATTATGTTGATAGGCTGCACCTTGCTACCTGTACCTACCTCTATGGATATAAGAGGCTGGCAAGAAATGCATCCACTTAATGGGCCCGGCTGGTCGCTATTTTTTGAGTACATCGGTAATATATTGTACGCCTTAGTGGTAAGGCATTTTTCTAAAACATTACTTGCACTATTGGTAGTAGTGTCTGGCATTTTTTTACTGCACTTTGCCCTTACTAGCACTCGTGGCGATATGGTAGGTGGCTGGTCGCTTACGGCAGAGCAATTGCATATTGGTTTTGCAAGATTATTGTATCCATTTTTTGCAGGCTTACTGTTACAAAAAATAGCAAAGCCAACTAACATTAAACACGGCTTTATCTTGTGCAGCTTATTTATTATTGTAGTACTTGCTTTTCCTAGAATAGGCGGTGCTACACATTTATGGATGAATGGCCTTTACGATGCAGGCAGCATTATCATACTGCTACCACTTATTGTATGGCTTGGTGCAAGCAGTATGTTATCGGGTAAATATGCTAGCAATATTTGCAATTTTCTAGGCAATATTTCGTACCCAATTTACATTACCCACTACCCACTCATATACATTTATACAGGCTGGGTAGTACAACATAAAATGCCTATGAGCCAAGCCTGGCCTTATGCAATATTGGTACTTATTACCGCCATTACAATTGCCTATACTTGCTTAAAATTGTACGATGAACCTGTAAGAAAATGGTTGGCTAAAAAATGGATGGCTTAGTAAGCCGCAAGCAGGTAAGCACAGGAAAGTTTGCTTGGTACATGTGCTATATTCACGCTTCTAAATGAAGTAAGTATGTTGCGTGTTTTGATGATGGTTGTTGTTGTTGCCTGTTCAAGTATTTGTGGGTTATCGCAAACTAAACAACCCAATATTATTTTTCTTTTAGCAGATGATTTGGGCTATGGCGATATTGGCTGTTATGGTCAGCAAAAAATAGAAACGCCCAACATTAACCAACTGGCAAAAGAAGGCTTACGTGCTACACAATTTTATTCGGCCTCGCCTGTATGTGCCCCTGCACGTACCAGTTTTATGACAGGCTTACACACAGGCCACACACCAGTAAGAGGCAATAAAACAATAGGTGCAGAAGGGCAAACACCATTGCCCAACAGTACCATTACTTTTGCTATGTTGTTGCAACAAAATGGGTACAATACAGCAGCTTTTGGCAAATGGGGCCTAGGTTTTATAGGCACTAGCGGCGAGCCAGCTAAAAAAGGTATTGAAGAATTTTACGGCTACAATTGCCAAACACAGGCGCACAATTATTATCCTAACCACTTGTGGTACAATAGCACTAAAATAAACTTTACCAATAACCCCCAAGAACACCATGTATATTCTGCCGATGACATTCATAACAAAGCACTTGACTACTTGCAGCAGCAAGGTAAACAACCATTTTTTATGTACTTGCCGTACACATTGCCACATGGCGATTTAAGTGTACCACACGATAGCTTGTACAACTATTATGTAGCAAAATTTGCCGAAGCACCATTACCAAAACCAACAAATTACAAAGCAAAAGAAGGCAAATGGTTTGAGCCTTATCCTCATGCAGCATTTGCCGCCATGGTAGCAAGGCTAGATAAATTTGTAGGCGATATAAATAAAGTGCTAAAGCAAAAAGCACTTGAAAAAAATACCATTTTTATATTTACTAGCGATAATGGCCCCCATAAAGAAGATGGTGGCGACCCAGCTTTTTTTAATAGCACCAATGGTTATCGTGGCATTAAAAGAGATGTGTACGAAGGCGGTATAAGAGTGCCGTTTATTGCCAAATGGAAAAGCCATATTAAACCCAATACCAAAAGCAATTTTGCATTTGCGCTGTACGATATGTTTCCTACCTTTTTAGATGTAGCTAAAGCAAAAAATAAGCAAACAATAGATGGCATATCGGTATTGCCTACACTACTTGGCAAGCCACAAGCACAGCATAATTACTTGTATTGGGAACTATCAGAAGCAGGTAGCAAACAAGCTATACGTGTAGGAAATTGGAAGGCTGTGAAACTAAATGTAAGCACCAATAGTAACGCCACAATAGAACTGTATAACCTAAAGCTAGACCCTTTTGAAAAAAACAATATTGCGGCAAAACAACCTGCCATAGCCACTAAGCTAGACAGTTTGCTGCAAAAAGCACACGTTTACAATAAAGATTGGCCAATACTAAAAACCGAGTTTTAGAATTAACCAACCATTGCCATTGAGTTTTTTTAAAACCTTAATTTTTTATTCGTGGGTGTTCTATAAGTCGCTTGTAGTTTACTAGCTTTTCCTGCATTTAAACCTAAGCGAAACAGATAGCTTTTAAATAAATAAACGCTTTTAGATTTGCGTAAACTACCTCGGTTATCCAACAGAGATTCGAAGAAATTTTGAAAAAAATTACTTAGGATACAGCATCATGTTTTTAATCTAATCGCAGCATCAGCATATCATCTATTTTTTTGTATAAATGATAGGGTTTAAAAGTGCGCCACTCAGGCAAATCCATTAATTCTATGTAGTAATTTAGCTTGCGCTTTTTAAAGTCGTATTGGCTTTGTTCGGGCATATTTATTGCCACAACCCAACCATTTTCATCAGTTATATTTTCAAACCATTCTTCATAATAATCTTTATCGCCGCTATGAAAATTGAGAATATTTTCGGCTATCAATACAAACTTGGTAATGCCATGTTCACTTAGTTTATCAATTACTTCCCGCTTAAGTTGCATAATATCATTTTCAATAGCATCGTTCCATTCGCCTATCATTTCTATTACTGCAAAGTGCAGTTCATAGTCTACATAAATAATACGCAAATACAATGTAGTACTACCAAAATCATCCCACTGTGGATGAATATAATAATTGTAAACAGTTTGCGAAAATTCAAACTCGCTATGTACCACACCAAAAAAAGGTGATAGTTTATCTTCCTCAGAGTTGTATATATAACGCCAATTAAAAAAAGGTTCTAAATAATGCATTGTATCAATGTGATAATGTGATGATGTGCTGATGTGCTAATGTGATAATGTGATAATGTGATGATGTGATGATGTGATGATGTGATGATGTGCTGATGTGCTAATGTGATAATTTTATAATTTGATAATTTGATAATTAGATGAAGGGATAATGTAATGAAGGGAAGGAAATAAATTCAATTTTTGCAAACTAACCACAACGGCACAACGCCACAAAGTCGCACAACGAAAATTACTTTTGCAAATTAACCACAACGGCAAACTAACCACAACGGCACAACGCCACAAAGTCGCACAACGAAAATTACTTTT
>JASGCX010000058.1:9249-9415 GCA_030053925.1 Flavobacterium sp. | reverse complement strand
GCAAATTAGCCACAACGGCAAACTAACCACAACGACACAACGCCACAAAGTCGCACAACGAAAATTACTTTTGCACATCAGCACATCAGCACATCAGCACATTATCACATTATCACATTATCACATTGAAAAATCATCACATTATCAAATTATCACATTATCACAT
>JASGCX010000058.1:7913-9149 GCA_030053925.1 Flavobacterium sp. | reverse complement strand
ATCACATTATCACATTGAAAAATCATCACATTATCAAATTATCACATTATCACATTAGCACATTAGCTAATTGGCTTGTATTCATCTACAGCTTTCTTTACTGTACCATGTTTTAATAATAAATCTTTGGCGGTTTCATAGTCGTTTAGGCCTAGTTGTTCCATCAGCATTTTTACGCCTCTATCTACTAGTTTTACGTTGCTTAATTGCATGTTTACCATCTTATTATCTTCTACCCTACCAAGTTGTATCATCACACTTGTAGAAATCATGTTCAGCACCAATTTTTGTGCAGTACCACTTTTCATACGTGTGCTACCTGTTACAAATTCTGCCCCTACAACCACTTCTACAGGATAATCTGCTGCATCGCTTACGGGCGAACTAGGGTTACAACTAATACTACCAGTAATAATACCTCGTTTTCTACATTCGTTAAGTGCACTTATTACATAAGGTGTAGTACCACTTGCAGCCAACCCTATTACTACATCTTTATCATTTACAAAATGTTTTTGCAAATCTGTCCAACCTTGTTTGGTGCTATCTTCGGCAAATTCTACAGCTTGTGTAATGGCTTTTTCGCCGCCGGCAATTATGCCTATCACCAAACCATAAGGCACGCCATAAGTTGGTGGACATTCGCTAGCATCTACAATACCCAAACGACCGCTTGTGCCTGCGCCTATATAAAATAATCTACCGCCGCTTAACATTTTATCGCTAATAGCCGAAGCCAATCTTTCTATTTGAGGAATGGCTTTTTCTACTGCCAATGGCACTGTTTTATCTTCTTTATTTATGTTTAGCAATATCTCTTCTACGCTCATCTTTTCTAAATGATGGTAGCTTGATGCTTGTTCTGTTACTTTTATAAATTTTTTCATGCTTTATTACACTAATTGAAACGAATTAGACCAACTGTTGCAACGAAATTGCAGCAAATTGCACAAAACAAACAAAGTATTGTCTATCACTTGCAGTAAAATGCAATAATAGTTTACACAAATTAGAATTAGTGTCATTCGTGCAATTCGTGCAATTCGTGTAATTCGTTTAATTCGTGTAATTCGTGTAATTAGTTTAATTCGTGTAACTCGTGTAATTCGTTTAATTCGTGTAATTAGTTTAATTAGTTTAATTCGTGTAACTCCTGTAATTAGTTTAATTCGTGTAACTCGTGTAATTAGTTTAATTCGTGTAACTCGTGTAATTAGTTTAATTCGTGTAACTCGT
>JASGCX010000058.1:6695-7813 GCA_030053925.1 Flavobacterium sp. | reverse complement strand
GCAATTAGTTTAATTCGTGTAACTCGTGTAATTAGTTTAATTCGTGCAACTCGTGTAATTATTTTAACAAATTAGTGATACTAAGAATGAAACATAATCAATCCATCCATAGGTTTTTTAAGAATTGTACCTAATTCTAGTTCGTAGGTATTACACAAATCTTTTAGCACATCTTTAAAACCAAAGGCAATACTACCTACAAAATTGATGGGCTGTGTCCAACTTTCGCTGTATTTATATAAGTGGTTAAAAAAGAAATCGTTAAGCCCATCTTCTATAATATTTTCTACCATGTAATGCCCTCTGTTTTCAGCTAAAAAAATGGCATAACTAGCTAAATATCTATTGGCCAAAGGCTGCTTGTACACGCTATCTAAAATCTCATCTTTGGTAACGTTAAAACACTTGTCAAATCTCGCTTTCAAGTCTTCATCAAATGTATTGTACAAATAATACTGTACTACTTTTTTACCCAGGTAAGCACCACTACCTTCATCGCCAAGTATATAGCCCAAACCAGGGCTGTTTTTCATTATTTTCTTACCATTAAAATAGCATGAGTTTGAGCCTGTACCTAGTATGCAAGCAATGCCTTTTTTAGTACCACAAACTGCCCTTGCTGCTGCTAGTAAGTCATGTTCAATATTAATAGTAGCATCGGCAAATAGCTTACCTAAGGCATTTTTTATAATTTTTACATTAGCGGTATTGCTTAAACCTGTACCATAAAAGTGCACCACTTCTATTGTTACTTTTTTAAGCTTAGGTAGCAATTCTTTTTGCAGCAAAGCCACTATTTGGTTAGCATTTAAAAAGTATGGGCTAATGCCTTGCGTACTAATAATTTTCTTTTTCCCATTATCAAGCAAGCACCATTCACATTTGGTAGAACCACTATCTGCTATTAATTGTACCATAATAATCTAGTTTAAAGTTTGGAGTTTGAAGTTTATGTAGTTTAGAAAGTTTAGAAAGTTTATGTAGTTTAGAAAGTTTATGTAGTTTAGAAAGTTTAGAAAGTTTATGTAGTTTATGTAGTTTAGAAAGTTTAGAAAGTTTATGTAGTTTAGAAAGTTTATGTAGTTTAGAAAGTTTATGTAGTTTAGAAAGTTTAGAAA
>JASGCX010000058.1:0-6595 GCA_030053925.1 Flavobacterium sp. | reverse complement strand
AGAAAGTTTATGTAGTTTAGAAAGTTTATGTAGTTTAGAAAGTTTAGAAAGTTTAGAAAGTTTATGTAGTTTATGTAGTTTAGAAAGTTTATTGAATCGTAAACTTCACATTCTGAACACCAAACTTAATATATTCGTGGCTTGTATAGCTAAATGCAAAGGCAATATTTATGGCAAGTAAAAAAATACAGGTTTGGTTACCCCTTTTATTGGCAGTTGTAATGATTGTAGGGATGATGATTGGCTACGAATTAAAAAGCAAAACCAGTGGCAGAGACTTGTTTAAACTTTCTAAAAAATCTAGTGTACAAGAAGTGATGGATTTGGTGAAAGCCAAGTATGTTGACGATGTAAAATTCGATAGCATTAACCAAGCTGTAATTGAAGATGTACTAGCACATTTAGACCCACATTCAATCTATATACCTGCCATCAATTTAACAAAGGTAAACGAGCAACTAGCAGGTAATTTTCAAGGCATTGGTGTAGAGTTTCAGCAGTTTGATGATACGGTAAATGTTACCAATGTTATTAAAGATGGGCCTAGCGATAAAGCTGGTATTTTGGTAGGTGATAAAATCATAAAAGCCAATGACACTGCGGTTTTAACAGGCAAAAATGCAACACCAGATTTCATTCGTAAGCAACTACGTGGCGAGGCAGGCTCGCCAGTAAACATAACCATTTTACGCAGCAAAGCCGTTAAAGTAATTACTATTAAACGTGGCAATATTCCTATACCTTCTATCGATGCAGCATACATTATTGCACCACACACAGGCTATATCCGCATCAATAAATTTGCCGATAGAACCTACGAAGAATTTATGCAAAACCTAGAAAAGCTACAAAAAGATAGCCTATTGGGTTTAATACTAGACTTGCGTGGCAATGGTGGCGGTTTACTAAGCGAAGCCACCGCAATTGCCGATGAATTTTTAAGCGAAGACAAACTAATTGTGTACACGCAAGGCAATAATGTGCCTCGCATTGAGTACAAATGCAAACGTGATGGCTTATTTGAAAAAGGCAAGCTAATAGTACTTGTAGACGAAACAAGCGCTAGTGCTAGCGAAGTATTAAGCGGTGCTTTACAAGATTGGGATAGGGCAACGGTTGTAGGCCGTAGAACCTTTGGCAAAGGCCTTGTGCAGCAGCAATTTGGCCTTAGCGACGGTAGCGCTATTCGTTTAACCATTGCTCGTTATTTTACACCTCTTGGCCGCAGTGTACAAAAGCCTTACAGCAACAAAAGCAAACATGATTATGATGCCGAATTGTTAAACCGTTTTGAAGATGGCGAAGTAGTAAAAGAAGATACTACCAAGCAACAAGGCAAGCCTTACAAAACACCAAAAGGCCACGTTGTGTACGGTGGCGGCGGCATTACACCCGATGTTTTTATACCTTACGATACAGCCAAACTGCCTACGCCTATTATTAAAATGTACTACAAAAATTCATTGGCAAATTATGCTTACCATTATTTTATAGACAACAAAGCAGCTTTAAGCAAATACAATAACAGCGCAGCTTTCAACCAAAACTTTACAACATCAGCTAAAGATTTTGAAACCATTGCTAGCTATGTAGCTAAAGACACAATTGCATTAAATACCATCGATGCAAAGTCTAAAGCCGATATATTACATCGCTTTAAAGCCCTTGTTGCACGACAACTTTTTAGAGGTGAAGGCTACTACCAAACCATTAACACCAATGATGATGCGGTGAAAAAAGCCATAGAATTGCTAAAATAATGGCTACTGTTGTACAGATATTTTTATGTTATGCGTCATTCTTAAAGACCCCAAAATGGTAAGAGTAATATCATATTTTTTGACAGTTTTAATTCCTTTCGTTGTAAGCGGACAAAGCAATTTTTTAGACCAAATAAAACTTTACAAACTGAATGACCCAAAGTTGAAAGAAATTCAGTTTTGTGTTTTTAATAAAGACATAGACAAGAAAAAACCATTGTTATTATTTTTAGGTGGTTCAGGACTTGAACCAACTTTTAAATTCAATAAAGCTGACAAACAGGTTTATTATACAGGTTTCTCAAGGTTTACAAAATATCAGGACAAATACCACATTGCATTTATTAGTAAAGCAGGTATTCCGCTTTATGACACTGTGAATACATCAAACGAAACTTACAAGACAAACAAATTTGCAGAAGAAAACAATACATTAGATTGGCGTTCAGAGAGTGCATCCAAGGCAATTGACTATTTAGTAAAAGTTCTACAGGTTGACACAACAAACATAATTGTAGTTGGACATTCCCAAGGCGGGCAAGTTGTTCCAAAAGTTGCCGTAATAAACAAGAAAGTGAAAAAAATAATTATGATGTCAAGTAATTCACTTGACCATATTTATGACAGGATATTATTAGCAAGGCAACAAGCACTTAACAATCAAATGAGTTTTGACGAAGCCCAATATGTGGTAGACAGCTTATTGAAAATTCAAAAGGAAATTTATAAATCACCAACTGACACCAAACAGACTTTTTGGGATGAGCCGTACAACAAATGGTATAGCTATTCAAAGGAAACGCCTTTGGAAAATATGCTAAAACTCAATATTCCTATTTTACTAATAGCAAGTGGACGAGATGTTGAAGGTTCATATATTGCAAACACAGACTATGCAGCATTGGAATTTATAAGAAAGGGTAAGCAAAACTTGACCTATAAAGTTTATCCAAACTACGACCATATTTATAATGAAACGGCAAGAAAATTTGGAGAAGAAATAGGTTTAGGTTTTAAAGCTAATATTGTAATTGACGAAATTTTTATGTGGTTAGACAAATAGAACGAACGTACAACAGGTGGTTTGGCAATATGGCGGGGCGACGAATAAAGTCTCAACTTTTTGTTCGCTATTCGGCTTCAGCTCCAACCGACGAATAAAGCCATGCTGTTGTTCTTAACATCAACTTTAGTAACTTTATTCAGCAGCGGTTACGGGCTGACGATTTTCAAATACCGCCACATCGCCAACCCCTAGCGTTGGTAGCAACCTAGACGCAGATTTCAACTTCTAACATTTTTATATTTTTTTTGACAATCTATACAAAGACAAAACACTTTTTAGATGAGAACACTTTTTATGACTAATTTATTAATGACACTTCTTTTGTTTTCTTGTACAAACAATACAAATTCAGAGAAACATACCGCAAGTCAAGACAAATCAAATAACACTTTTATTAATTCAGACACAAGAAAAGTTGACACTTCACATGTAGCCACAGGTTTCTATTTCCTTGCAGACAAAGAACAAGGAATTAAAATGCGTAAAGACCATTCAAACGAAGATTATAACATTTCACCAAAACCGTTTGTATCAGTAAAAAACATTTTGCGAGCCAATGCACAAAAAAATATTACTGAAGGACGTGTTACATATGGAGTAACTCTTGTATTAGACAATCAAGGAACAAAGGACTTAGAAGAAGCTACAGGCAATCCATCTTATCCATTTATTACAATAATTATGGCAAATAGGCTTTTGTATGTAGTTCCAAACACTTCAAAAATTAAGACAGGACTTATGCAAATCATATTGGTTGACTATACTGAAAATGAGGTAGATGAAATGGTGAATGCAATTAGCCAAAAAAAGTAATTCTCATTACCAATTTGACTAACAAAACAAAAAGGGCAGCAGAGCCAACATTTTTAGTTTGGCATTATTGGCACTTACAAATATTGCCACAACATTTGTTCGTTGTTGTGCTTAGGTTTGGGCAGGGCGTTTTATATTTGGCTTATGAATAAAACATCTTCCGCCGCAGCGAAAATAAATGGGCTTTAGTTTTGGGCTTACATAACGCTATTTCCCAACTTGCACAAAACCTTGAATGTTGGCGGCTATTGCAAACAACTATGCTACAACTTTATAACAAATTTGACTAAAATATTAAACAGATGATTAAGAAGTATTGGGTTTTTATATGCATGATTATTTCAGTGATATTAATAGTAATAGCAGCGTTAGCATATCCTGGAGGATCATTGCTTGACAAAAATTCAGTGGGTTTTGGCTGGTCAAAAAATTTTATTAGCAACTTGTTTGCAGTAAAAGCCATAAATGGCGCCAAAAACCCTGGTAGAATTTGGGCAATTCTTGGAATGGCGTTCCAATCGGTTGGTTACGGTGTTTTTTTTATAAATATGTCTAAAAAGATTGCTTTAAAATTATGGGCTAATATTTTAAAATATATAGGTTTTGCCAACATTCTTTTTATTTTCTTAATTGCAACATCTTATCACGACCTAGGAACAATTTCAATTGTTTTAACATTGCTTGGCCTATTTATTATTACTTTATTTGTTATTAAGTCAAAACTACATTTACTTAAATTTTGCTGTATAATATGCTTATTGAATTATTATTGCTTCTTTTTTCTCTATGGCTTTAGTTATTTAGAATTGGCCTTTATAATGCAGAAAGTATATTCTATAAGCTCAATACTATTAGTTTTAGTACTGGAATATTTTACAAAATATGAAGACTTTGTAGATATTAAATCGGGGGTACAAAAAATAAAAGCAACAAACCGCTAACATTAGGTTTGGCATTATTGCGGCAGACGAATATAGGCTCAACTGTTGTGCTTTGTTGTGCTTAGGTTGGGGCAGGGCGTTATAAACCCAATAGCTATCGGGTTGGCTTATTAATAAAACATCATCCGCCGCAGCGAAAATAATTGGGCTTTAGTAATGGGCAAACAAAATGCTAATTCCCCAAACAACGCCAAGCCTTTTATGTAAACAGCAATTTTACTACTATGATACTTCCGTTGCAAGTTTATTCTGAGTTTGTTAAAAAACTACTTATGCGTTCAGTGTGTCTATTCATCTTGGTGCTTACAATCAACTATTCTAAAGCACAATACAACACCGATGGTGCTTACAAAAAAACTTTAAAGGAAGTTCTCACCAATATTGAGCAGCACTTTGGTGTAAAAATTAAATACGCCGATTCGATGGTGGCTGGTAAGTATGTAGCTTATGCCCAATGGCGCTACCGCAACAATGTAGAAACCACACTTAGCAATGTACTTACACCTTTAGACATGAAGGTGAAAAAAGAAAAAGACAAAGTGTACAAACTCAGCAATTACGAGTACTACCGTTGGCAGCCCGAAGAAGGCTGGGCCGAATTGGACCGCATTGCAGCACAATACCACAACCTTGCACAATGGGAACAACGTAAGCAAACGCTGAAAGCAGATTTGTGGAAAGCCATTCAACTACAACCAATACCAGCAGCACCAAACACAAAACCCATTGCCACTAACATACGAAAATTCAATGGCTACACCGTTCAGAATATAGCAATAGAAATTTTACCCGGCTTATTTATCAACGGCTCTTTATACAAACCTGCAACCTACAAAGGCAAAATACCAGTAATTCTAAACCCCGATGGTCATTGGGAAAAACAACGTTACCGACCAGATTGCCAATACCGCTGTGCAGCTTTAGCAAAAATGGGTGCTATGGCTTTTAGCTACGATTTATTTGCCTGGGGCGAATCGCAATTACAATTTAAACTAGAAGACCACCGCAGAAGTTTATCGCTCACTATTCAAGCACTTGGCAGTATTCGCATACTAGATTACTTGCTATCGCTTACAGATGCCGATACTAGCCGTGTAGCCATTACAGGCGGTAGCGGTGCAGGTAGTCATACGGTGTTAATAACAGCCCTTGACAATCGCATTAAAGTATCGGCACCGGTGGCGGCTATCAGTTCATACTTTTATGGTGGCTGCCCTTGCGAAAGCGGTATGCCCATACACGATTGCGCTGGCAGAACAAACAATGTAGAAATTGCTGCCATGGCTGCACCTAGGCCACAACTACTTGTAAGCGATGGTGGCGACTGGACCGACAAAACACCCGAACACGACTTTCCTTATTTGCAAAAAATGTATGGCTTGTATGGCAAAACGAGTGTTGTAGAAAACGTGCATCTACCCAATGAAAAACACGACTTTGGCATTAATAAACGCACAGCAGTTTACAACTTTATGGCTAAGTATTTACAACTTAATCTCAATGCCATAAAAGATGCCTACAACAATATTGACGAAACAACCATTACCATAGAAAAAGAAGAAGCCCTCTATGTATTTGGCAATAAAGGCGAAAAACTACCAAGCCACGCCATTAAAGGGTTTCAAATGTTAGAGAAAGTATTTAGCGAAGCTGTTTCACACTAAAGAACTAGGAATACGAAGGGTGCCAAGTAATTCTGAGACAACATCATAAGCTTTACGTCACATCTCACTAAAAGATGTGTATTCTATTTACACGTCCATTACCAAGCCACAAAAATCGGCGTACATCCATCTAAATCTGCGTCATCAGCGTTCCAATATTGTGTGGCTTTTTTAGTTTTTAGTACTGCCTAACAGCGTAAATCCATCTAAATCTGCGTCATCAGCGTTCCAATATTGTGGCTTTTTTAGTTTTTAGTACTTAATAACAGCGTACATCCATCCAATCTGCGTCATCAGCGTTCCAATATTGTGTGGCTTTTTTAGTCTTTAGTACTTAATAACAGCGTACAT
>JASGCX010000057.1:10050-25097 GCA_030053925.1 Flavobacterium sp. | reverse complement strand
CTAATTGCGAGTTTTGTTTATCACTCAAAGAAAAAAAATGAATAGTGAAGTTAGCGCACTTAAAATGGCTACAGGTAGAAATTTTACCATTATTAACAGCAGAGGTCAGAGACTACCTTGAGTGCCAGAAGCACATTGAAGACCAAAGCACAATTTATTAAACCATGAAACAGTTAATTTTTTCTTTAGCATTTATGCTAATCGGTTCGGTTGCTTTTGCAAATCATTCTCAGCTAAAAGAGGTAAACTATGTATCTAAAACTGAGAAAGTGACAACTAACAAAGTAATTGATTTTAATACTTTTTTGTCAAGTTTTAACTATAAAAGTATTGATAAAACGTCAATAACTTTTGATGTAATGAGAAATTCATTTATTCACACCGATTCCTGTGGAAACAGTTGGACAGTAGAATATTGCGGATTCTCATTTTTTGAAGTATGCCTAATCCTTTAGAAACTTGACAGTTTTCTTTGCTCGTTTGCTTAAGTTTTTATGCTTTTCCTCATTTTATGAGTGGAAGCATTTTTTAACAAATTAAAATTATTTAAAATGAAGTATATAAAATTAGTTTTACTTTTTGTAATTTCAAATACAGTATTGGGTCAAAATAAAATTGTTGATACCTTAAAATACGAAATCTTTTACAATTATAAATATCAAATTAATAAAGAGGACACATTGAATATACAAACTGAAAAAATGGTATTGAAAATTGGTAAAAATGTTTCGGAATTCCTTAGTTATAATGAAATTTTAGCAAAAGAAGATGCAAAAGAACGTGAAAAAGCAATGGAATTGAGTGGCATGGTTGGTATGCGAAAAGCTCCTAAAGCAAAGATATTTTATAGAGTAATAAAAGATAACAATAGTGATGAAATGCTTTTTTTTCACAATTTTGCCATTATAAGGTTATACTATAGTTTACCAATTAACCAATTCTCTTGGGCATTAATTAATGAAGAAAAAGAAATATTAGGCTATAAATGCAAAAAAGCTACAACAACATTTTCTGGAAGAGAATATGTTGCATGGTACTCAATTGATTTACCTTTATCGGATGGCCCTTATAAATTTCAAGGTTTACCTGGTTTAATTTTAAGCATATCAGATAGCAAAAACCACCATTCTTTTGAAGTTATTGGCATCAAAAAAATTAATGAATTTTATAATTTAGATTACGACAAACATGTTAAAGTATCAAAAAATGAATATTTACAAACTGTAAAGAAAATTAAAGAAAAACCATCATTAATGGCACTAACAGACATGATTCAATTTCCAAAAGAAATGCTAGATAAAATTGATAAAAATGGAAAAGAAAAATTCAAATACGAAAACAACCCTATTGAACTAATAGACTAAATGAAAAACTTATTATTATTCTTAATAATTATCATAAGTAATGGTGTTTATTCCCAAACAATTATAAAGGGTAATATAAATGACCTTGCTGGTAAAGCAATATCAAATGTAAGTGTTTTAATTCTTAAAAAAACAACTGACGATGTAATTGTTTATGCTATTTCAGACAGCAAGGGGTTTTATAATATTTCTTTCTCATCATCTTACAATGAAATAGATATTCAGGTAAGATGTATTGGCTATCAAACTATTACCGAAACTATTAACAATATTTCGCAAAGTAGAAATTTCAAATTAAATGAAAAGCCATTTGTATTAAAAGAAGTTATTGTAAAATCATCACCAATTACTCAGAGAAGAGACACCATTAAATATTCTGTCAATTCATTTTCAAAAGAACAAGACAGAAGTATTGGCGATGTTTTAAAACGAATGCCAGGTATTGAAGTTTTGAGTGATGGGAAAATTCTTTATCAAGGAAGACCAATAAATAAATATTATATTGAGGGATTAGACTTACTTGAAGGGAAATACAATTTAGCTAACGAAAACTTACCATACAAAGAAGTAACAGAAGTTCAAATTTTAGAAAATCATCAACCAATTAGAGCGTTAGATAGTTTAAAATTTTCTGATCAAGCGGCTTTAAATATAAAACTTAAAAATGCTTATACCTTTACGGGACAAGCTCGTTTAGGTGGTGGGTTTAGCCCTTTGCTTTGGGAAGCTAATATTACACCAATGCTTTTTACAAAGAAAAAGCAAATGCTTACTACCTATCAAGCTAACAATACAGGGGATAATGTAGCTTCTCAATTAAAAAAATTAACTATTGAAGACATAATCAATCAATTTGAAAATAATTCGGAAAAAAATGATTTGTTAAATATTCAACAATTAGCTACACCCAATTTTTCTGAAAAAAGATGGTTAGATAATAATGCCCATTTGCTTTCGGGCAATTATTTACAAAAGTTGAACAATAACTATGAAATACGTGTAAATTTATCCTATTTTAATGATTATCAACAACAAAATGGTTTTACCAATACAGAGTTTATAACACCTGTAAATACAATTAGAATTTTAGAAGAAAAATATAATCAATTGTTTTTTAATTCATTACTAACTAATATTACGTTACAAAAAAATGCAGATAAAAATTATTTCAAAAATAGCTTGGAGTTTCAAGGATTTTGGGATAGTCAACGAGGTAATATTATTTTAAATAATGAGCAATTAAAACAGCAATTAAGCAATAAGTTTTTTAGAATTTCAAATAATTTAAAAAACATCTTTCCACTGGGTAAACAAATGATAACTTTAAATTCTTATTTGGGTTTAAACAAAACACCTCAAACATTAAATGTAAATCCAGGTCAATTTAAAAATCTATTAAACAATAACCTACCATTTGATGAAGTTACACAGCAAGTTGATTTAAATACATTTTACACTAATAATTCCATTAGTTTTATTAAAGCAATAAAAAAGTTTTCAATAGAACCAAAAGTGGGATTTCAAATTGAAAATCAACTACTTAATAGTGAAATTATAACTTCGGCAAACAATAATTTAGGCAATCAATTTTCTAATAACTTAAATTGGTTTCGTTCTAAAATTTATATAGATATACAAACACAATATAAAAAAGATAAATGGAGAATGGAATTAAGCACACCAATAAACCATCATGCCTATCAAATTAATGACAACCCTTTGCAAACTTCAGAACAAATTAATCGGGTAACTTTTGAACCAAGATTATTAGCAATATATGACATTAGTTCTTTTTGGAAAATTAACTCATCAATCAATTTTTCAAATCAATTTGGCTCAATAAATCAATTACATTATGCTTATATTTTACAAAATTACAGAAACTTACAACGTATAAATGCACCATTACCTCAAAATTCTAATCAAAATTTCACTTTTGCTATTGCCTATCGCAACCCCACTAAAACTCTTTTTTGGAATGTAATGTATATGAATAGTAAAAGTGTAAATAATTTACTCTATCAAACAGAAATTTTGCCCAATGGTGCTACCGAATTACAAGCAGTAGAGCAACGCAATCTAAAAAATAATCACAATATTTCAACTAGAGCAAGTAAATACTTTAGTAAAATAAAATCAAATATTACTCTAAATGCAACTTTCGGTATTCAAGATTTTCAACAATTTCTAAACAAGAATTTAACTGATATAAAAAATCAAAATTTAACCATTGGCAATAAAATAGATATTGATATTTCAGATAAAATAAATGCAGAATATCAAGCTAACTGGACGTTTTCAAAAAATAAAGTGCAAAACCAAGAAAATCCAACGATAACACAACAAAGCCATATATTTAATTTGAATTTCTACCCAATAAAAAATCAATATCTTGCGCTAAAATCAGAATACATCAATAACAATTTATTTACAGAAAGAACAGAAAATATATTTACAGATTTCATCTACAGATATACTATAACAAAAAAGAAAATAGATTTAGAATTTCAATTATTTAACATCTTTAACACAACAAATTTTAGAACAATTAACATTAACGACTTCAGCTATGTAGAAACAAATTTCAATTTAAGGCCGAGGCAAATGTTATTTAAAGCAAGATTTACGTTATAAAGACAAAAAAGTATTACCAATTGCTAAATCTTACACCCACCGAATATGGATATTGCTCCATTTGTGTAACATCTTTGTGTAGTGCGTTAAAGCTGTAAGAGCCAAATAAACGTACTGGGCCTAAACCAATTTCGCCTACTGCTGCAAAACGCCAAGGATTTAAGTTAAAGTCGCCTTTGGTTTTTACTTTACCACGTTCGGCACTTATTTGTTTGTTGCGGCTAGCTATTAAATAACCGGCACTAATACCTGCACTTAGGCTAAAACCTTTTTTCTTATCGGGCGTTGCATTAAAGTTTACCATTAATGGTACGGTTAAGTACTTTACAAATAGTTTATTTTTGGTAAAGCTAATGGTATCGGTAATGGCAAAAGGTGCTGGTTCGTTGCGGTAGCTAAGGCTGCGGTCGTAACGAAAATTGTACATTTCGAAACCAAGCCCATACTTAAGGTTTAGCTTGTGTTGAGAGATATTTAGCTTTTGCATAAAAAACCAAATATTAAAGTTGCTAGACTTGCCAGTGTTTAGGGTGTTGGTGTTAGCATCAACTTTAGCACTGCTGCCTGCTTGCCTTAAATAGCCTCCAGCTTGTGCTAGTGGGTAGTTTGTTTGGTCACGGTAGTTAGCAAAACCGAGGTCAAAAATCCACCAATTGGTGCTAATGTTTGATTTATTTTTGTTGCTATTACTACCAATATTTATGGTAATGCGGCTTTTACCTTTGCCAAAATTGTAAGCGCTGTCTTGTGCGCTGGTTTTATCTTTTTTAATAATTACAAAGTTGCCTACTTTAATGGTATCTACAGTAGCCTCTTTTTTTGTGGTATCGGCTTGGGCAAAAGTTAAAGTGCTAGCCAATAGCATGGCTGCTAGTGCGTGTAAGTGTTTCATTTGTTAGTCTATTTTAAAGATTATTTATTGGTTGCCAAAGATGATTTAGTGTCATCATCGTTTTTTTGTTTGTTGCCAAATAGTTTAGATGCCTTGCGTAAGAAGCCACGCAATTTATCTTTATTAATTTCTATTGAGCCTACAAGCAAACTTTTATCATCGCTATTGGTATCTAGTTCTTTATACACTACCTGCTGCGCAGCTATATTAGTAGTATTTAAAGGATTGGTTACCGCTTGTAATGATGGTGCTGATGCATCTATTAGGTCATTTTTTGCAGTGCTATTATTGTTACGATTAGTGGCTGCATTTGTTACAGCATCTGCAATAATATTTTCTACATTTTTTGGGGGGCTAGCTAAAAACGCTTGTGCACCTTCTTTAAAAGGTTTTAGTGTATTGCTTGCTACCACAGGCTGCTGTGTGGTAACTAGGGCTTGTGTTACAGGCAGTTGTTTAGCTGCTTTGTTGGTACTTGCCAAAGTTGCAGTAGCAATATCGTTTTTAGGTGCTTCCGTTACTGGTATTTCATCAACAGTAGTGGTACTAGGTAGTATAACTGGCGTAGTTGATTTTATTACATCATCTACACTAGCTAATGAAGCATTGGTAGTTTTGCCGCTAGGCACAACAAAATAAACTGTTGCCACTAAGCCAATTACAATGGCAGCAGCCATGTATTGCCAAGTCATGTAAACTACGCTAGGTTTTTTCTCTTCTTTATACAAAGCGGCCTTATTAGGGCAGGCAATGTTTTCTATAGGTAGTTTGGTTTGTTGTAAAAGTGCAAGGTCGTTTTGCAATGTTGCATTGCTTAAAAGTACTGTTTCTAGTGCTGCTTTATGTTGTGTAGTAAGTTCATTATCTATGTACAGCAAAAGTTTTTCTTCGTAAATAGTAGCGTTGTTATTGCTTTCGGTGTGTTTAAATAATAGGTTCTTATCGGCAAAAACAATATCGTTTTCAGGTAATAATACGGTTTGTTGTAGCATGGCAAGTTCTTCCTGCAAGTGAGGGTGAAGTTGCACAAATGCTTCAACCATTTGTTTATCAGTAGTAGATAGTTCACCATCTACATACATCAAAAAAAACTCTTCGTAATTATGTGTGTGTATCATTTTATTTATTTCACTAATTCTGTAGCCATATTAACCACAACGGCACTTTAACCACAACGGCACTTTAACCACAACGTCTCTAAGTTTCACAACGAAAATTACATCATCACATTAGCATATTATCGAATTATCACATTATCGAATTATCACATCATCACATTATCACATCATCACATCATCACATTATCACATCATCACATTATCACTACATCACATTTTCTCTGCTTACCAAATACTTTCTTAAAGCTAGCCTAGCTCTGTGTAAGTACACTTTTACTTGGCTTTCTGTTAAGTCCATTATTTGGCTTATTTCTTCGTAGCTATAGCCTTCATAGTCTTTAAGCATTACCAAACTTTTTTGTGTTTCGTTAAGCCTATCTAGTGCTACCATTAATATTTGCATTGTATGGCTACTAGTGCTTTGTACGCCCACTTTTGTTTCCTCGGCAAATTCTTCTTGTAGGCTTATACGTTTGTTTTTACGTATATGGTCTATCATTTGGTTGTAAGCCACTGTAAACAAATAGCTTTTGCATTTATCGTTTTCTACCAATTCTCGGTTACGCCACAATTTTTCAAAGGCCGTTTGCACCACATCTCTTGCATCCTCTTCGTGGCGCAAGTTTTTTACAATGAAGCGAAACACATTATCTGCGTACAAATTAACACATTTATTATAGTCTTTCTCTGTCATAACAGCAGTAGGTGATGAAAAATGTTGCTTATGTAATTTGTGATACGATGCTGTAGAAATAAAGTTACAGTAATTACAGAAAATATTTTATAGATGGCATATTTAGTATTTAAGTTGATTAAGTATTTTAAAGGGTGTTACTACCGTTTCACAAAGTGGGAAAATAAATTTTAGTGGTAAAAAATGATTTCCAAAGTTGGGGGATGGCTTTATGGTGATAAAAACCCGTTTTGCAAAGCCAGCGGTATGTTATTAAACTATACAGGCCGCCAAAATAATTTTTTGACGGCCTGTATAAATTAAAACGGAATTATCGGTTAAAAGGCAATTTCATTTTTTTACTTAATTTTAAAGTCTAAAATTAATGAAATGAAATTACTTAAAAAATTGGTTGATTATCCCGTTTTGATTGCAATAATCATGTTAAAAGATTTTGTCGAAATTTTTAAATATTTAATTCTTATAAAAATGCCAATAAACGTATTAACTTTTACTGAAAACATGCCAATTAGTTGGTGGGATTTTTCCATTAAATTAATAATTTCAATTTTACTATGGGTAGTACTTAAAGCATACGTTAAATTGAAAAATGATTTTGATAAAAGAACTATTTATTTTGATAATAGGATGACGGTATTTAACCTAATAACTACTGAAAGAAATAGAGCATCTTTTATACGTTTATATAGTTCTGTTAAACACTTACAACTACCAAATGAATCAAACGAAGATTATTGGAAACGTTTACCAAGTGGTGGATTGTACCAACAAAATTATTATCAAGAATATGAGTATATAAAAGGTCAATTAATTACAATGATGCCAGATAAAACTATTTTAGAAATTGAAAATTTATTGTCAAATTTTTACACAATAAACAATAAATGAACATTGTATTTTATTTGGTTTCCTTTTAACCGATAAATCCGAATTAAAAAGTTGAAATGGTATTAACCTAAAGCTACTCTTACAAAAGAAGTTACTTTAAGGTCTTTATCAACAGATTTCAAATAATCTTCTACAGATTTGCTACCATCTTTTACAAATGCTTGTGCCAATAATGTTTGCTCTTTGAAGAAAGCGTTTAATTTACCTTCAGCAATTTTAGCAACCATTTCATCTGGTTTGCCAGCCATTTTAGGATCGGCTTTCATTGTTTCTACAACAATTGCTCTTTCTCTTTCAATTACATCGGCAGGTACGCTTGCAGCATCTACTGCAATTGGGTTTAAGGCAGCAATTTGCATTGCTACATCTTTACCAGCTTCGGCAGATTCTTTATTTAACGCTACCAACACACCCATACGGTTTGCACCGTGAATGTAAGAAGCTACATAAGGTGCTTCTACTCTTTCGAAACGAGCAATACCAATTTTTTCACCAATAGAGGCTAATTTATCGTTAATTAATTCAGAAACTTTCGTACCATTTACAGCTACTTCGTTTAATGCTTCGGCAGTTTTAACATCGTTAGCTACTGCTGCGTTAGCAATGCTTTGCGCAAATGCTATAAAATCGGCATTTTTAGATACGAAGTCGGTTTCTGAGCTAATAGTGATAGCAAAACCTACAGTGTTAGCAGCATTAGTTTGTGCAATAACTACACCTTCTTTTGCTTCACGGTCGCTACGTTTAGCAGCAACTTTTTGGCCTTGTTTACGTAACCAGTCAATAGCTGCTTCAAAGTCGCCATTGGTTTCGGTTAATGCTTTGCGGCAATCCATCATGCCTGCACCTGTTGCTTGGCGCAACTTATTTATATCAGATGCTGTAATAGCTACTGTGCTCATAAAATTATCCTCCTGCCCATTATTAAAGTGGGCTATTTTATTATTTACAATGGCTGCAAAGTTTTAAACTCTACAGCCATTGTTATTATTATTAAAAAGTTAATTGCTACTTACACCTTTTGAACGATTGGGCAACAATTATTTAGCACCACCACCAGCGGGGCGGCGGTTGTTGTTGCTAGGTACGCGGCGTTTTGGTGCACCACCTGTACCAGCGGCAGCATCGGTACCACGGCCAGCACCTCTACGGCCACGGCCACCTTCGGCTTGTGCTTCTTGCTCTAAACGGCGGGCTTTGGCTTCGTTTTCGTTGTTAGCATCATCAACATTATCATCTTCATCTTTATTAGCTTGACGTTCGGCCAAACCTTCTGCAATAGCCGCAGTGATGTAGTTAGTAATGATAGCAATAGATTTAGTAGCATCATCATTTGCAGGGATAGCAAAATCAACCTTGTTAGGGTCCGAGTTTGTATCTACCATACCAAAAGTAGTAATACCTAAACGTTTAGCTTCTGCCAAAGCAATATGCTCTACGCTGATATCAACTAAAAATAAAGCTGCTGGTAAACGGCCCAATTGAGCAATACCACCTAATACTTTTTCCATTTTGTCTTTATCGCGGCTAAGTGTTAAACGCTCTTTTTTAGTAAGGCTTTCGGCGCTACCATCGTTCAACATTTTATCAATGCTTTGCATTTTTTTAACACTCTTACGTACAGTGTTAAAGTTAGTAAGCATACCACCTAACCAACGTTCAGTGGCATAAGGCATGTTTACACGTTGTGCACACTCAGTAACAATTTCTTTCGCTTGTTTTTTTGTAGCAACAAACATGATTTTTTTACCGCTTTTTGCAATTTGTTTCATTGCGGCAGCAGTTTCTTGTAGATGATCTACCGTTTTATTAAGGTCTATAATGTGAATACCTTTCTTTTCGGCAAAGATGTAAGGCAACATTTTAGGGTTCCACTTCTTCTTCAAGTGACCAAAATGTACACCGGCCTCTAGTAGTTGTTGTTGTAATGAAGTGTTAGCTTCCATTGTATTAGTTTGAAATTTGAAATTATTAATTTGAAATAAACGATTAACGTTTGCTGAACTGGTAACTTCTTCTCGCTTTTTTGTGCCCAAATTTCTTACGTTCAACACTACGAGGATCACGTTTTAATTGACCTGCGGCTTTTAATACTGGTCTAAATTCGGCGTTTACTTCTAGTAAAGCCCGAGCAATACCTAGTTTAGCTGCTTCTGCTTGCCCCTTTAAACCGCCGCCTTGTGCATTGATAACAATATCAAATTTGCCAACTGCATCGGCAGTTTTTAGTGGTGCTTCTACTTGGTTTTGTAAATAAACCAATGGGAAGTAGTTTTTATAATCTTTGTCGTTTATGGTAATTTTACCTTCGCCTTTGCTAATGAAAACACGCGTTACGGCTTCTTTACGACGACCAACAGCATTTTTTTGCTTTTCCATTTATATATTAATTTGGAATTTGTAATTGATGTTTAAGAATTAGAATTTTAATTCTTTTGGTTGTTGTGCAGTGTGAAAATGTTTTTCACCAGCATACACAAATAATTTTTTAATCATTTTGCGCCCTAAACGATTTTTAGGAAGCATGCCTTTGATGGCTCTTTCTAAAATAACTTCTGGACGGCGTTTGATTAAATCTTCAGCCGTTTCTTCTTTTTTACCACCTGGGTAGCCAGAGAAGTTGATGTAAGTTTTGTTTTCGAACTTGTTACCTGTAAAAACAACTTTATCGGCATTGATAATGATTACATAGTCACCACAGTCAACGTGAGGTGTATAGTAAGTTTTGTTTTTTCCTCGAAGAACGGCTGCAATTCTTGCACTCATACGTCCTACGGTTTGATTAGTACCATCCACAACATGCCAGTTGTGTGTAACGGTAGCCGAGTTGGCGTGTTTGGTTGTAAAATGTAATTTACTCATTGTAAAATGTTTAAGTTGCCAATGCTATCCCATTGGGCTTTTTAAATTTGGACGGCAAAAGTAGTTACTATTATGCGAATAAAACAAACTTCTACACAACTATTTTTTATCGCACCCTCATAACTAGCTGATTATCAATAAAAAATTTGCACTAAAATTTTCTTAGGTAGATGAAAGTGCCATTTTATGGGTAATTAGTGCCTAATATTTTATTACAAAACAAGTGCTGCAAGGCTTTTGCTAGGCATAAAAAAGCCAAACTTTAGTATAAAAGCTTGGCAAAAAAAATATTAATGGATAAACAACTAGTCTTTATTTGGCTGAGGTGTGTAGCGCAAATAAGGTTTTACAACTTTTACACCTTTAGGAAATTTAGCTATCGCATCTTCGGTTTTAATAGCTGGTACTACAATAACATCTTCGCCATCTATCCAGTTAGCAGGTGTTGCTACGCTATAGTTAGCAGTTAATTGCAAGCTATCTACTACACGCAATACTTCTACAAAGTTTCTACCGGTAGAGGCTGGGTAAGTGATAATTAATTTCACTGTTTTATCGGGGGCAATAATTACTAGTGAACGAACTGTGGCTGTAGCTGATGCATTTGGGTGAATAAAATCGTACAATAAAGCTACTTTTCTATCATCATCGGCAATAATTGGAAACTCAACAGATACATTTTGTGTTTCGTTGATGTCGCCAATCCAACCTTTGTGGCTTTCTACACCATCAACACTTAGTGCTAAAACTTTTACACCACGCTTATCAAACTCGCCTTTTAAAGCAGCGGTTTTGCCCAACTCGGTGGTGCATACTGGTGTATAATCGGCTGGATGCGAAAATAAAATACCCCAGCTATTGCCAAGAAACTCGTAAAAATCAATATTGCCAAGAGAGGTCTTAGCTTGAAAATTAGGTGCTATATCACCAAGACGTAAACTCATAATTATAATTTTAAGACTGCAAATATAGTAGTATCCTATAAAACTAGTAGGATATTTTTTTGCAAATTATTGTCACAAAAAAACTCCAATAACAGGCTGTTATTGGAGCTTTTAAAATATTTGTGTGCAAAAAAGTTATAAACCGCTGATACTTAAACCAATAGAATATAAATTCATTGGGGGGCCAAAACCGTCCTTCACAACACCAAGTACATTGTAATCGCCGTGAAGCGAAAAAACACCATAACCCACACGGGCTGTAGCCGCTAAACGTGTACCATTAATGTAACGCTTATTGCTTTCTTTAACCACGGCGGTAGGGCCGTAAATGCTTGCGCCGTTGGCAGTTTGTAAATCTTTACCCTTTGTGTATGCTTTTAATAAAGTACCTACTTTTGCACCTAAAGCAAATTTCCAACTTTTGCCAGGATTTTCGGGGTCGCTATAAAACCTTACTTCAACAGGAATTTCGGCGTAAATAGTAGTTAATTTGAATTTTTTGTAGTGGTTGGTATTAGATACATCGCTAAAAGGCAATGTGTTACTAGTTGCGTTAAGATTAACTTTTACATTATCAAAAAACATATTGCTGGTACCAAGGCCTAAACCATAAGCCACGCTAAAACGAGGATCGGTTTTAAAAGGCTTATCAAGCATTATATAAATATTAAAGTGGCGGCTAGCGCCTTTTGTACGTACACTATCGGGTCTGCCCGTCCAAGTATCGCTACCATATTGAACCATAAAATGATCGGCAGCCCTATTAGTAAGCACTACTTTGCTCCAATCTTTTTTTGCTTTTGGTGTTGCAATTACTTCTACTGTTTGCTTTGGTACAGTAGTTTGTGCTGCTTGTGTAGAGTCGGTTTTTACCTTAGCAGTTTTATTTTTCTTTTTAAACAAAGCTATCTGCGCTTGCGAACATGTGATTGTAGCAACAGATACTACAAATAGTAATAATTTTTTCATTGTGAAGTTTTAAATAACAGCTTGTTAGTTTACAAGAATGACAAAAATAAAAGAAATGACTGCATTAAAAGGGTTAAAAATAAGCGAAAATGTGGTGAAATTTGTAATTATACTAAATATAAACATGTTTTGGCAAATATAAAAGGCTATTAAAGACTTAAATAAGCCATTAAATGGTTGTAGTTTTCTTTTAGTTCATTGGCAAATTGTTCTTCGCCAAAATAGTATTTTACGGTATAATCGTAACGCTGAAAAGTAGCTAAGATGTCGCTAATTTCTACCTTATTTATTTTTATAGATACTATTACTAGGCCCGTTTCGGCATCGGAATAAGTATTTAGCTGTGTAATGTAGGCATCGTTAGTTTCTACCAATCGGCTAATTTCGCCAAACGAAAAATTGCGTCTTTCTATTTCAAGCACTATAATACCGCCTAACTCTTGTGTACCTAAATACTTGGCTAAGTGCTGTTGCAAAATATTTTGCGATACACAACCTACTAGTTCATCCTGCTCTGTTACCACTGGCAAAACAGTGATTTCGTGTTCGGTAATTACTTTTAAAGCGGTAAGTATAAACTCATCTTTTTTTACCCAAGCTTTTATAAATCTATCTTCTACGGTAAGTAAAACGGTAGTATCGTCTTCATCTAGCAAATCGTTTTTTGCTACTACACCTAGCAATATTTCTTCGGCTACAATGGCTAAATGTTGCACATCGTAATCCTCCATTAACTGTAAGGCAAAGCCTACCTTATCGGTAAGGTGCAACGAAGGAAATGTTTGCTGTATAAGTTGTGATGCTAGCATTAAAATGAGATTGCTTCTTATAATAGACCACCGAACTACAAATTTGATGCAGCAGAAACCGTTAATTTACTTAAAAACGCATCTAAGATGGCATTAAACTCAACTGGTACTTCCATCATAGGTGCATGGCCACATTTATCTATAAAGTGCAACTCGCTATTAGGAATTAATTTATGAAACTCTTTGCCTACAAATGGCGGTGTAATGGTATCATTATTGCCCCAAATAAGTAAAGTAGGTTGCTTTATTTGGTTTAATTCTTCGCCCAAATTGCTACGAATAGCACTTTTGGCCAAGGCAATAATTTTAATAACTTTTAAGCGGTTGGTAGTAATTTCAAACAGTTCATCTACCAATTCTTTACTAGCTAATGCTGGGTCGTAAAAGGTAAGTTCTGCCTTCTTTTTAATATAGTCGTAGTCGCCACGTTTAGGGTAGCTATCGCCCATACCATTTTCAAATAAGCCCGAACTACCTGTAAGTGTTAGTGATTTTATTTTTTCTGGATGCTTTAATGTATGTACCAAAGCAATATGGCCACCCAAAGAGTTGCCTAGTAAGTGAATGTTTGTATAACCACGAGTTTCTATAAAGCCGTGAACATGTTTTGCCAAGCCACTTACTGTGGTATGAAAAATATCTAATTCAAGCAAGGGCAGTAAGGGCACTATTACTTTGTAGCGTGTTTTAAAATGGTCTACTAAGTCAGCAAAATTGCTTAATGCACCAAATAGGCCATGTAGTAGCAATAGCGGTTGGCCCTCGCCTTCTTCTATAAATTTAAACTTGTCTTGTTGTTGTATGGTATAACTCATGTTGTATTTTCTAAAGCAAACAGAATTTTAACAATGGCTACAAATAAAAGCAAAAACGAGCATTAAAAAATTGTTTCTGAAAAACTGTTAATACAATAGTAACTCTTGTGCGTGCTAAGTTATTGATTTAAGGTTATAAATACGCTTTGCAGTTTTATACGGGTGCATAAATAATTTTCTATTTTTTGGTTGATTTTTAAATGTTTGCCAACCTTTAAAAGCTTGGCAAACATTGGCTAGCAGTTGAAAAAAAATATCCACCCTTTTATACTTGCGCATTTTTGCCAACTATACTAAAAAACGACTCTAGCTGCATGAATACATTTTTAAATATAGGAATGATATGACCAATGCCATTTATTACTTTAATGCCTATTGGCTGCACTATGGCATAGCATTTAGAAGCATTAATAGTGCTTTGCTGAATTATGCCAAGCTTATTGGCATAAAACAAAATAACACTGTAAATAAGCGTGTACATAATAGCGTAAAACAAAATACCGGCTAGCTTATTGGCCCAACCCATTAACAATAGTTCTACGCTTTTTTGTAAAATATTTGCCACTAATTGTAACACCAATATTACCGCTACCATTACTGCTATAAATGATAAAAATGGCAACCACTGGCTACCAATATTTACTGTTTTGCCTAACCAAACCGCCACTACAGCCGATAATTTTACGGCAGCAGCTAAACCCAAAATAATTGCAACTAACGACACTACAGATACAATAAAACCACGTGTGTAGCCTTTGTAAACCGCAGATAGCATGAGTATTAAAAATAAAATATCGATGGGCATAAGAGTGGGTTAAGAGTTTGGAGTTCAAGAGTTTAATAGTTTGGAGTTTGGAGTTTGGAGTTTAAGAGTTTAAGAGTTTAAGAGTTTAAGAGTTTAAGAGTTTGGAGTTTGGAGTTTGGAGTTTGAAGTTTGAAGTTTGGAGTTTGGAGTTTGGAGTTTGGAGTTTGGAGTTTGGAGTTTAAGAGTTTAAGAGTTTAAGAGTTTGGAGTTTGGAGTTTGGAGTTTGGAGTTTGGAGTTTAAGAGTTTAAGAGT
>JASGCX010000057.1:0-9950 GCA_030053925.1 Flavobacterium sp. | reverse complement strand
TTGGAGTTTGAAGTTTGGAGTTTAAGAGTTTGGAGTTTGAAGTTTGGAGTTTGGAGTTTAAGAGTTTGAAGTTTGGAGTTTGGAGTTTGGAGTTTGGAGTTTGAAGTTTATAGTTTGTAGTTTAAACAATCATCAATAAGCTCAAACTTAAAACTCCAAACGGTTGCTATTTACTCAATAACTCTTTTACCACGGCAGAAATGGCTTTACCTTCGGCTTTGCCCGCTAATTGCTTGCTTGCAACACCCATAACTTTACCCATATCTGCTGGTGAACTAGCGCCTACAGTTGCTATAATTTCTGCAACGGCAGCTTTTAAAGCCTCCTCACTTAATTGTTGTGGCAAAAACTTTTCTATTACAACAATCTCTTCACTTTCTTTTGTAGCAAGGTCTGCACGGTTTTGTTGTGTGTATATTTCTAAGCTATCCTTACGTTGCTTTACTAGCTTTTGCAATAATTTTAATTCGCCATCGGCAGTAATTACACCACCTGCACCGGGTTCTGTTTTTGCTTTTATAATTTCGGCTTTTATTGCCCTTAAACCACGCAAAGTGCCTTCGTCTTTGGCTTTCATGGCATCTTTCATTAGGTCCATTACTTGTGCTTCTAAGTTCATATTTTAGTTTTTAATTGTTACTTTTTAAGGTAAAGAGAATTTTGGTTTTACGTATTTATCCTTTGTTTTCCTTCAACTGTATTTCTCTAAATTTGTTATTAAAATCTTTGGCAAAAGTTTTCATCTCGTTTACCAATTCATGTTGGTGTGTGGCACGGTCAAATGTATCGGCCATAGACATTAAGGTTTGAAAGTAAAAGTCTGCCATTTCATCTACCATCATTTCTTTGGTCCAAAGGTCTATACGCAAAGCGCTTTTATCTTCGCTATCCCAAAAAGCTAGCATCATTGCTTTTGCGCTTTGCTTCATATCTGCATTACTATCTGTAGCTGTCCAATTAATACTTTCAGGCACTTTGTCCTTATCTAAAGTAACTTCTACGGTAATAGTTGATTTCATGTTTCTATTTTTTTAAGCGGCAAAAATAAGCATGCCTTATTAATGTATTTAAACAGATTTTTTTAAGCCTTTGCCACTACAAAACAGTAGGGGCAATGCCTTGTTGCAATTGCTGATACGCATTGTTGTAAGTGAATAATTGAGACAGTGCTTGACCTGCGGCTATTTTTTGGCTGCGCAAATTTTCGTCTCTGTACAGCAACTTCAATTTATTAGCAATAGCTTCTACATCGTTTTTTGGTATGGTAAGTACGGCATTGTTTATGGCTTGGCTAAAGCTGTTATTGTCTATACAAATGATGGGCACATTTGCCTGAAAGGCTTGTAAAATGGGCAAATGATATTGCGATTGATTGGCTAGCGATAACACTGCATAAGCTGCACCAAATAGTTTTGCTTCTACATCTAGCGGTTCGGTGTCAAGCAATTCAACATCATCTCTATACTTGTATGTAGCTATTTTATCGCTCAGTTGGTTTTTATAATCTGCAATGTGGCCTAGTACCAGCAGCTTCATGCTGCTTTTTTGCCATTTTTTAAAATCAGAAAAAGCTTTTAGCAAATTAATGAACTCGATAAATGTAAAAGCACTTGCAACCGCTAAAAAATATTCTCTGCCATCTGCATAGCCATCTTTTACCACATTGGTTTCAATATAGTTGAGGGGCTTAAATATGGCGTGTGCAGCACCTGGTATAATTTGGAGTTTGGGGTTTGGAGTTTGGGGTTTGAAGTTTGGGGTTTGGGGTTTGGGGTTTGGAGTTTGAAGTTTGGGGTTTGAAGTTTGGGGTTTGGAGTTTGGAGTTTGGAGTTTGGGGTTTGGGGTTTGGGGTTTGGGGTTTGGAGTTTGGGGTTTGGGATTGGGAGTTTGGGGTTTGGGGTTTGGAGTTTGGAATTTAGCAGATAATTCGTTTTGTAAAATTTCAGAACCAACAACAATGTTAGTTGCTTTTTGTAATGATTTTTTTACCACCAAAGCCTTGGTAGATAAGGCTGTACTTACAAATACCACCTGCTGCACATGGCCAATAATACAACCATAACCTGCTAGTTGAAACACCATATCTGCCTTTATTTTTTTTAGTAACGCAGGTAGTGTAATGAAACTAAACAACAGTAAACTACTGGTAGATGCTGGTTGTTTTTGTACCAATTGTGTGGTACAATTGGTAGGCAACACAGAAGCTTCAACGGGTGTATTTACAATAAACACAAATTGGTTATCTGGCTCTTGCAAAGCCTTGTGTAGCATTAGTTCTACCAAAAAATCTATATCGAAATTGATGGCATTGCTTTGTATTTGTATGGTATTGATGGCAATAATCATAATGGCGAAAATGTAAAACGATAAGCAAGAACTAAACAGTTTTTTGCGTTTGCAAATACTTCCAATAATTAATGCCGTAGCGCAATTCGGTGTACGAATAATTGTTACCCAAATGCGTCATTAAAGCACCTGCAAATTGAGAATCTAATGTATTAATGGCTTCTACCACAGCCATTACTTTTTCTTTAGGCATTAGGGTAAATACATTTACCTCATTACTAATTATCAACTGTGCCAAATGGCCTTCTACTGTACTTACAGCCAAGTTGCGTTGTGCGGCTATTTCGCTAATTGATAAGCCTTGCTTGTGCAGCGTTAATGTTTGCACGCTAGAACTTAGCTTATCTGTATCTGTCTGTTTTTCTTTTTTTTCTTTTTTGGGAGCCTTTTCGTGTATTAAAGTTTGCAAGTTTTTATCAGCGCAATATGCTTGTATAATGCTTAAAAACTGCTGCCCATATTTTTCTATTTTGGCTTCGCCAAAGCCTGTAATTTGCTTTAAGTCTTTTTCGTCTAGTGGCAAATACTTAGCCATTTCTTCTAGCGATTCGCTTTTGGCTACGTAATAAATAGGGCTGTTTTCTGTGGTACAAATGGCATCACGCAGTTCGCGTAATTGCTTGTACAAAATAGGATGTGGTGTATCTATTTTTTTGTACACCGCACCAGCATAGGTGTTGATGTTAATATCGGGTACTTGTAAGTTTATTTTTTGCTGCTGATATACTTGCATATTAAAGCCTTCTTTACAAGCATCAATCAATTGAAACTTGGTGTAAATTTCGGCGTGTAGTGCTTTAATATCGTTGTAATATTCTTGGGCATAATTGCGGCTATCTGTAACCGCAGGCGATTGTGGCAAGGTTTGTAACAAATAATGCAAGTGCTCTAAAAAGTAAGCCGCAGCTTTTATTACACGTTCATTAATGGCCAATACATTGTTACCCATAAACAGTTGCTGTAATTGTATTTGAAACCTACTTGCCACGTTTTTAATACTGCGTAAACATTTGGCAATTTCATTTACCCACGGCAATGTATCTTCATTAAACGAGCCGCCGTGTTCTTCTAGTAATTTCAACACATCTTCTATATGGCTTACTGCTTTATCAAAGCCAAATAACTCGGCTATAATTTTTTCTTGGTACAATTGTTTACTTAATAGCAAGTTGTTTTGCAAGGCAGCGGCATTGCTTTTTGTTTTGGCAAAAGCTAAAATTCGTTCATCGGTAAATAGGCTATTATTGGTAATTAAACTTTGCAATACCAAGCCTTCTAAACTGGTGCATCTACTTAAAGCTACATACACTTGACCGGGCGCAAATGCAGAACCAGCATCAATTACAGCTTTTTCAAAGGTTAAGCCTTGGCTTTTATGAATGGTAATAGCCCAAGCTAAACGCAAAGGAAATTGTGTAAATGAACCTATCACTTCTTCCTCAATTTGTTGATTGGTTTGGTTTAAAGTGTACTTAATATTTTCCCATTTTTCTTTGGTTACTTTTATAGGTTCTACATCGCCTTTGCATTGCACATAAATAATGTCTTCATCTATCTTTTGTACAATGCCTATTTTACCATTAAAGTAGCGGCGTACTTTTTCTTTATCATTTTTAATAAACATCACTTGCGCACCTACTTTTAGTTGTAAGTTTTCTTCGGCCGGAAAGGCTTTGTCGCTAAAGTCTTTTTCTATAAAAGCCTTAAAAGTGATTTGCCTGTTTGGTAAATTTTGTAGGCCATGTTGGTTAATATCGGCGGCCTTTTTATTGTGGGTGGTTAGTACAATATAGCCATCATTGTCACTAGTGGTAAAGTTGGGTTGATAGCGTGTTTGCAAAGTATTCATTGCATCGTCATCCATTTTATGATTGCGTACTTTGTTAAGCACATCAATAAAAACGGCATCGCTTTGGCGGTAAATTTTCTCTAACTCAATGTACACAGGTGGTTGTTGCTGCGCTACACGACTGCTAAAAAAATAAGGGCTATCGTAAAATTGACTTAGCATGGCCCATTCTTCGTTTGGTATTACAGGTGGTAGCTGGTGCAAATCGCCTATTAACAAAATTTGTACACCGCCAAAAGCATCGTACTGTTTGCCACGTATATGGCGCAACACGGTGTCAATTGCATCTAAGGTATCGCAGCGCACCATGCTTATTTCATCTATAATTAACAATTCTAACTGACGAATAATGTCACGCTTTTCACGGTTAATTTTTATACGGCCAAGCAGATGGTGTTTATCTATAACAGCTTCGCGTTGCGATTGTGGTTGGGCATCAAAATTCAAATTGAAATTGCCCTTGATAGGCCCGGGTACAAATGGCGTAAATGGCAATTGAAAAAACGAGTGAATAGTAGTGCCACCAGCATTTATAGCGGCCACGCCAGTAGGCGCAACTATAGCACTTTGCTTGCCACTGTTATCCTTAATGTATTTAAGAAATGTGGTTTTGCCAGTACCAGCTTTACCTGTTAAAAAAATAGCTTCGTTGGTAAACTGAATATAATCGGCTGCTAATTGAAATAATTGGTTGATTTCGGTTGTCATAACTCAGTAAAAATAACGCCTATTGGTGAAGCTAGAAATTTTTTACGTATTTTATTAAGGCCATAAACTAGGGGGTGCATAAATTTTTTTCGGCTGAGAGCCAATGGTAGCCAACCTTTTAAAAAAAAATTGCAACATTTATTTACTTTTAGCCAAATAATTGTTCCATTGCTGTATTGTGTATTACAAGTTATTATTAGCCTAGCGCTACGCATTTTTTGTGGCAATATTACTGTGTGTAATAAAGCAGTATTGAAAAGCAAAGGGCCGTTATTATTGGCTTGCAATCATCCAAACTCTTTTTTAGATGCCATTATTATTGGTAGTTTATTTAAGCAGCCTGTACATTATTTAGCAAGAGGCGATGCTTTTAAATATTCGTTTACCAATAAAATTTTGAGGGCACTAAATATGCTACCTGTTTATAGATTAAGCGAAGGGCGTGAATACCTCTATTTAAACGACCAAACTTTTGATAGCTGCCACCAAATATTGTTACAAGGTGGTATTGTATTAATTTTTTGTGAAGGCATATCTAAACATGTTTGGCAATTACAACCACTTAAAAAAGGCACAGCACGTATTGCGTTTAAAGCCTGGAGCGAACCAAGCATTAGTGATGGTTTTGGTGTATTGCCAGTGAGTATAAATTACCACTCGTTTACAAAATTTGGCAAGCAAGTAGTGGTTCATTTGGGCAATATTATTACTAAAGAAAACGTGGCTTTACAAGCGCAAGTAGGTGAGCGTACACAACAACTAAATGCCTTACTTACCAAGCAATTATTAGGCGGTATGTTGGTGGCCAATGGCGATGCAAATTTTGTACAAGCACTTATTGCTAAACACAAGCAACTCATTTATTCGCCTGCTACCGCCGTTGCAGATTTACAATTTTTACAAGCCAATTATCAATTAGCTACCTTACCCAAAACCAATAATTATTTATTACCAAAAATATTGCTGCTAATACCTGCCGCTATTGGCTTTGCGTTACATGCGGCTTTGTATTTTTCTGTTAAAAAACTAGTACAATATTTTACAAAAGATACCGTGTTTTACGACTCGGTTTTGTTTGGCTTATTGCTTATTTTATACCCTTTTTACTATGTACTAGTAAGTGTTTGTGCTTTTTGTTTTACCAATACAATTGCCTTGCAAATAGTGGTTGTATTAATGCCATTGTGGTTGTGGTTACTTACGAGTTTTAAAAAATTATTCCATTAAAAAAAGCCGCTGCAATGTTGCGGGGGGCTTTTGGGTAATATCGTATGCCAAATGTGTTATTTAAACACTTCAGATAGTTTTTCACTTAGGGTTTGGCCATGTAAGTTTTTAGCTATAATTTTCCCATCTGGATCTAACAATAAGTTTTGAGGAATGGCTTGAATACCGTACTGTTTTGCCACTGCATTGTTCCAAAATTGTAGGTCGCTAACATGTGTCCAAGTAAGGTTGTCATCGTGTATAGCTTTTATCCATTTGTCTTTAGCGTTTGGTTGGTCTAAAGACACACTTAAAATGGTGAAAGGCTTGTGTTTGTAGGCATTGAAGGTTTTTACAACATTCGGATTTTCTCTTCTGCAAGGGCCACACCAGCTAGCCCAAAAATCTATCAGTACATATTTACCTTTAAAAGATGCCAAAGACACAGGATTGCCCAATGTATCATTTTGAGTAAACTCCATGGCGTATTTACCAATGCCTGTTTTTTTAGCTAGATCTATTTTGGCTTTAAAATCTGTGCCTGCTGCACTAGCTTGTGTAGCCGCAGATAATTGGTTAAACAATGGCTCTACTTTATCGGCATTAATATCGTAGCCAGCATATTGCTGCAATACGTACAAACCAATAGGCGATGTAGGATTGCTGTTAATGTATTTACCATACACTTCTTCACGTTGCTTTTCTTCTAATGCGTCAAGGGCATCTTCTGTTTTTTTAGCAGCTACTATATCGCCGCTTTTATTTTGCTGGGTAAATACTTTGTACAACGCTTCCATTTGGTTGTTAAAAGGTTTTAAAGCAGCCGTTAACTTTTCGTATTCGGCCTGCGCTTTAGAGCCTTTTACAACTATGTTTGAGAAAGAATCAACGTTCTGAACTTTGATATTACCAGGTTCTAAATAAATAATTGCAGCCATTTTAGGTAGAAACTTGGCTTTTGTATTAGCTGAGTTTCTTGAGAACAACTGTGCACGTATGGGTTCTTTTATACTAATGCTAAAAGCATATTCACCTTTTACTACAGAACTGCTATCTGTTATTCGTTTGCCATCTTTACTGTAGTTTAAAAACACCATATCGATGGTGTCTTTTACATTTTTTAACTGCCCCTTAATTTTTAAAGTGGCGGTTTCTTTTTGCGCAAATAATACGCTTGGTGCTACTAATGCTGCAATGATGAAAAATCTCTTCATGGTTATTATTTATTGCGGTTAAGATAAAAAAACAAACGATAAGCTGTTACTAAAATATTGTAAAGGGCAAATTAGCTTAAATAATTACCTACAATTGGTACACGCCTACCCACACCAAAAGCCTTTGGCGATATGCGAATGATTGGGCAAAACTGGTTGCGTTTATACTCGTTGGTGTTTACCATTTTAATAGTTCTATCTACCAATGCGGCATCAAAACCTTGGGCTTTAATTTCTAGTGGTCCTAATCGTTTTTCTATGTATTGAAACAAAATTTTGTCAAGCACTTGGTAGTCTGGCAAGCTGTCGCTATCTTTTTGATTTGGGCGCAATTCTGCACTTGGTGCTTTGGTAATAATATGGTTGGGAATAATTTCTTTTTCTCGGTTAATGTATCTAGCCAAAGCATACACTTGCAACTTGTAGCAATCACCCAATACGCCCAAACCGCCCGCCATATCGCCATACAGCGTACCGTAACCTGTAGATAATTCGCTTTTGTTAGATGTGTTTAGCAAAATGTAACCAAATTTATTAGCAATGGCCATCAACAAATTACCACGGCTGCGGCTCTGTATATTTTCTTCTGCCAAGCTAAACGGTAAATCATTAAAAACGGGTTTCAGTGTATTTAAAAATGCCTCATACACATCGTTTATACGAATGATGTTGTAAGAATTGTTAAGGTTGTTACTCAGCTCAACGGCATCATTTACCGAGTGGTCGGTAGAGTAAGGCGAAGGCATTAAAATAGCGCTCACATTGTTGCTACCCAAAGCATTGCAGGCAAGTGCCAAAACCACTGCCGAATCGATACCGCCACTGCTGCCCAATATGGCTTTTGTAAAATTCATTTTTTTAAAATAGTCTCTAATGCCTAATATCAAAGCATCGTATATGTGAGCAATGTTTAGGGTTTCATCAAGCGTTGCAGGGTTTAATACTTTGTTAGGCAATTTACTGGCAGGTTCAATAATGGCTGCGTTTATGGTGCCATCATCGTTTAATACCACACCCTCTACAGCTTCGGTAAACAGAGGAAATGCCTTGCACAAATTGGCATCTTTATCGTAAATTAAACTGGCACCATCAAATACAATTTCGGTTTGGCTGCCCACTGCATTACAGTAAAACATTGGCAGTTTGTACTTCTGTACATTGGCTTTAATTACGGCTTTTCTATCTTCACCGTGGGTATAATCAAATGGGCTAGCGCTAAGGTTTATCATTACATCGGGCTGCTGTTTTATTAGCTGGTCCATTGGGCAAATGCGGTACAAAGGGTTGTTGCCAATATTCCAAATATCTTCGCAAATAGTAATTGCCAAACGCTTGCCTTTAAAAGGTACAATTTGCCACTCGTAAGCAGGTTCAAAATAGCGGTATTCGTCAAACACATCGTAGTTGGGCAATAAGGTTTTATGAATTTCGGCTACTATTTTTTGGTTGTACAAAAAGAAGGCAGCGTTAAACAAATCTTTACCTTTTACATGCGGGTTACGTGCGGGGGCACCTACCAACACAGCAATGGTATCGGCATGATGTTTAATTTCATCAATAGCGGCGTAACATTTATTAATAAAGTCGTTAAATTCAACAAAATCTCTAGCAGGATAGCCACAAATGCTCATTTCACTAAACACAATTAAGTCGGCCTGTTGTGCTTTTGCTAGGTTAATAGCGTCAATAATTTTTGCGGTATTACTGTAGAAATTGCCAATATGATAATTCTGTTGAGCGAGGAAGATTTTCATGTGGCAAATTTAGGTACAGAGATTTTATTACACGAATTGGGTTATAAATCAAGTAGTTCAAAAAGAGCCCTTTGTTAATGGTAAAGCAATTGCTGCTACAAGCAACTTAATAGCCCTTACGGGGCTAGAAGTTTTGAAGAGGGGGTAGCCCCCCCAACCCCCCAAATGGGGATTACCCAACGCACCCTACCCGCTTAGTGACCAAAAAACTGTAATTGTGGCGGTGCGGTGTTTAGAGGGGCGAAGCAAGGCGGATGGCAGCCCCCAACCCCCAAAGGGGGGATTACCCAACGCACTCTACCCGCTTCGTGGGCAAAAAACTGTAATTGTGGCTGTGCGGTGTTTAGAGGGGCGAAGCAAGGCGGAGAGCAGCCCCCAACCCCCAAAGGGGGATTACCCAACGCACTCTACCTGCTTCGTGAGTAAAAAACTGTAATTGTGGCGGTGCGGTGTTTAGAGAGGCGAGCTAAGGCGGCGGAGCAGCCCCCCAACCCCCCAAAGGGGGATTACCCAACGCACTCTACCCGCTTCGTGAGCAAAAAACTGTAATTGTGGCTGTGGAGTGTTTAGAGAGGCGAGCTAAGGCGGAGTGGCAGCCCCCAACCCCCCAAAGGGGGATTACCCAACGCACTCTACCCGCTTCGTGGGCAAAAAACTGTAATTGTGGCTGTGCGGTGTTTAGAGGGGCGAAGCAAGGCGGAGGAGCAGCCCCCCAACCCCCCAAAGGGGGATTACCCAACGCACTCTACCCGCTTCGTGAGCAAAAAAACTGTAATTGTGGCGGTGCAGTGTTTAGAGAGGCGAGCTAAGGCGGAGGAGCAGCCCCCCAACCCCCCAAAGGGGGATTACCCAACGCACTCTACCCGCTTCGTG
>JASGCX010000056.1 GCA_030053925.1 Flavobacterium sp. | reverse complement strand
TTTTGCACCCACAGAAAAAGCAGTTTTTTTATTCATGACCTTTCATTTCCTCAAAACTAAGAACAGTATAGCTTTCAAAGGATTTTACCTCCACAAATGTCCATTAACCCACAAAGTATATAATATAGTAGCTACAAAAATTGCAGGGTACAAAAATTTATTTAACCATTTAAGAACACTTTAGATACCAAAACACCCAAACAAACGCTAAACATTTTAAGCAACTAAAACAAAGCAACTATGTTAAAAAAAACAATCCTCTCGGCTTTTGCAATGGCAGCTTTAGTAGCGGCGCAAGCGCAAGACTCTACTAAAAAAGCAACCACTACTATGTTTGGTTCGGTAGATGCTTATTATCGTTTTGATTTCAACAATCAGTTGGGCAACAACAAAACAAGTTTCACTAATTCAAACAATTCATTTGAATTAGGAATGGCTACTTTAAAAATAGATCATGGCATTGGTAAAGTAACTGCTACTGCCGATTTAGGCTTTGGTAAAAGAGCTGCTGAGTTTTCTTATAACGATGGTGGTTCTTTAGCTTCAATAAAGCAATTGTATATTACTTACGCACCAAGCAGTAAAGTAAAATTTACATTGGGTAAATTTGCTACTCATATAGGTTTTGAATTGGTGGATGCAATAGCAAATAGAAACTATAGCATGAGTTATTGTTTCTCCTACGGCCCGTTTTTTCACACAGGTTTAAAAGCCGATATTTCTTTAGGCGGTAAAACTGCTTTGATGGTTGGCCTTGCAAATCCAACGGACTTTTCTACTACAACATCTTCTATCAAATATGCCATAGCACAATTAAGTACTGCTTCAAAAAACGATAAATTTAAAGCTTACTTAAATTATCAAGGCGCAACTACGCCCGATGTGAAGTTTAATCAATTCGATTTAGTATTATTAGGCAATATCAGCAGCAAATTTGCCATCAATTATGATGGAACAATAGCCACTACTAAAGCTAAAGGCTCAAGTGCCGAAAGCTGGAGCAGCAACGCATTGTATCTAAATTTCGATGCTACAAGTACGTTTGGTTTAACAGTTCGTGGCGAATATTTTAGCGATACAAAAGCGGTAAGTTCGGGTGCTTTTGGTACTAGTATTTTTATACCTACATTATCTGCAAACATCAAAATTTACAACCTTACAATCATCCCCGAGTTACGTTTAGATAATGCTAAAGATGCAATTTTTAGCAAAAGCAGTGGTGCAAGCACCAAGAGCGCTGCTGAATTTATTTTGGCGGCTACTTACAAATTCTAAATTAAAATAACTGCATCTATGCGTATCTACACAAATAGATGCAGTTTTAATTGTATTGAGGAAGTGCCAACATTTTCTTTTGTAATTATATGCCCCACTAACAGGTTGGTAGCAATTTTAGTCTCTTTTAAAGAATTGGGAAAAAGAAATACCTACCACACTTACAACTCACCAAAGCTAAAAAAATACATTAACCGCACAACTAAAGCATAATTTAGCAATAAGTAAACTAAAAAATGGCCCAAATAATTGCTTCGAGCCATTTTTTAGTTAAGTTCACTAGTAATTAATTATGAAAAAGCAAGTAACTGGTTTTTGTAAACTACAAAATAAACTTTTTAGCCCACTTAAATTTTTTTTTAGCGATAGTAAAGCAATTGGTATTGTACTAATTGTTTGCACAGCTTTATCCCTCACACTTTCTAACTGTGAGGCTACAAGTACTGCCTATACGCAATTTTGGGACAATGAATTTCATTGGTTTGTGCATTTCTTGCATTTGCCCGAAACAAACTTGCTGTTTGTTAACGATGTTTTAATGACTCTTTTTTTCTTTCTAGTAGGTATGGAAATAAAACGAGAGCTAACCATTGGCGAGTTAGCTTCTATGCAAAAGTCGCTATTGCCAGTTTTTGCAGCCTTAGGCGGTATGGTTTGTCCTGCTATAATTTTTATTTTGTTTAATAATGGTACGCCGTTGCAAAAAGGTTGGGGTATTCCCATGGCTACGGATATAGCATTTTCTTTAGGAATATTGTCTTTGCTAGGTAAGCGTGTACCTGTGCAGCTAAAAATATTTTTAACCGCCTTGGCTATTATTGATGATTTAGGCGCAGTGCTTACTATTGCAATATTTTATTCGGCCAACATTAGTTTTTTGTATTTAGGTTTTGCGGCTGTGATAGCGTTGGTGGTTGTAGGCTTAAATAAATTTAAAGTAAATAACTTGATGTATTACTTAGTGCCAGGTATTTTGTTATGGTATTGCATGTTTAATTGTGGTGTACATGCTACGCTTGCTGGTGTAATTATGAGTTTTTGTATGCCGTTAAATCAGTTGGCTAAAGTTGAGCATAAGCTATTTTATCCGGTAAACTTTGTAATAATGCCATTGTTTGCTTTGGCTAATACGGCTATTGTTTTGCCAGTAAATATGAATTTTGTTGTTACATCTACAATTAGCTTTGGCGTAATTGCAGGTTTAGTTATTGGCAAGCCACTTGGCATCTTTACTTTTGCTTACTTAGCTGCAAAGTTTAAAATAGCAGCCGTGCCAGCTACTACCACTTGGAAGCAAGTACTTGGTGTTGGTTTGCTTGGTGGTATTGGTTTTACAATGAGCATATTTACTGCTGCGCTTGCTTATGAAACGCACAATTTGCAGATTATAGCAAAAGTGGCTGTTATTATAGCCTCTATTTTGTCTGGTATTTTAGGCTATAGTTTGTTATGGTTTAGTACTCAAAGTGTTCTACTGCCTAGTAAGTAGTTCGGATGAGTTGATTGACTAAAACAATTTTTTATTTAGCCGCTAAAAAACTAACAACTTAGCTAGATTTTGTAAAAATGTACCTATTACCATTAACCTAATTTGGCTAAGTTTTAATTAAAATTTTGTTTAGAATATTTTTTTAACAAGCATTGTAGCGAAGTTGTTGCCATTACGCCGTTGATAGTTTTTTTTTTGCGATTGGCGATTGGGCTTTTTTAATAAAAAAACAGCCCAAATAATTGTGCAATTATTTGTAGAAACACTAGCTTTTATTTTTGTTATAAAAATGAAAGGAAGCCCCCTACAGCTTCCTTTCTTGATTAAAACCCTAACCCTAACCTGTATTGCTACAAGAAATTTAAAAGAGTAAACTTGTTACTTTTAGTGTGCTTTACCATAATTTTCATCGTGTTGGCTAGCATCTAAACCTTCATTTTCATCTTCTTCACTTACACGTACAGGAACAATAAAGTTGATGAATTTGAATATTAAGTAAGAAACTACAAAACTGTAACCAACAGCACAAGCCATTGCTTTTAACTGCGTTAGAAAGAAGCTAAAATTGCCATAAGCTAAACCGTTGTTGCCAAGGCTATTAACTGTTTTAGTAGCAAATACACCTGTTAGCAACACACCAACTATGCCGCCAATACCATGACAAGGAAATACGTCAAGTGTATCATCTAAGCTAGTTTTAGATTTAATAGTTACAGCAATATTTGAGATTACTGCGGCTAAAACACCAATAAAAATACTTTGCGGAATAGCTACAAAGCCAGCACCAGGTGTAATGGCAACAAGCCCCACAACTGCACCTATACAAAAGCCTAATACAGAAGGTTTTTTACCTTTTAGTACATCAAAAAACATCCAAGACAAACCTGCGGCGGCGGCGGCAGTATTGGTAGTTGCAAATGCCGAAACCGCTAAACTGTTGGCACCTAAAGCAGAACCCGCATTAAAGCCAAACCAGCCAAACCATAATAAACCAGTACCAATTAATACGTAAGGAATATTTGCAGGAACAGTTTCTTTGCTAATAAACCATGATTTTCTTGGTTTTAAAACCAGCGCACCAGCAAGTGCAGCACAACCAGCCGAAATGTGAACCACTGTGCCACCTGCAAAGTCAAGCGCACCCATTTTAAACAAGAATCCATTAGGATGCCAACTCCAATGTGCTAATGGTGCGTACACTAATAAGGCAAATAATACGGTAAATAAAATGTAAGCTGTAAAGCGCATTCTTTCTGCAATAGCACCTACTACTAAGCCTGGTGTAATTACTGCAAACATTAATTGAAATAAAGAGAATAATAAAATAGGGATGCTAGGTGCAAGACTCCATGGTTTACCAGAAAGTACCCCTTTAAAGAATAAGAAAGTTGATGGGTTGCCAATAAAACCGCCTATTGAATTGCCAAAACAAAGGCTAAAACCTACAACTACCCAAAGTACACTTACCACGCCTGCAGCAACTACGCTTTTCATCATGGTAGATAATACGTTTTTGCGATGTACCATACCACCATAAAAAAATGCTAAACCTGGTGTCATTAAAAATACTAATGCAGTTGCTACAATAATCCAAGCAATATCTGCGGGGTTAAACGTGCCTTCATCATATATAGGATTACTTTTAATAAATAAAGCCGAAATGGCTACAACGCATAGTATTAAAAATGGTGCTACGGTTTTGAAGGTTAATTTTGACATAATTTTTTAGTTTTGGTTAAATAAAACATACAATTCTTTGGCGAATGTATAAGAATTGTATAAAAAACCTAAAAAATATCTACATTTATTTAAAACTAATTTGTTTTTTACTGCTACTATTGGCTTAAAAATGACCATCGTTTCAAATTTTTATTGAACCTATATTTATATTACAAACATTTTTATCTGTTTTATTTTACCCAAAATAAAAAAGCCGTTACAAGATTGCAACGGCTTTTTACATATTGTAATAAATATTATAAACTCATCATTTCTTTAAATTTAACAGTTTGCCTACGGCTTACTTCTATTCTCTCGCCCCCTTTTAAATCTACCAATAAACCACCATTAAAATAAGGTTCTATTTTTTCTACCCATCTTAGGTTAATAATGTGTTTTCTATTTGCCCTAAAAAATACACGCTCATCTAAACGTTCTTCAAGTGCATTTAGCGACTTTAAAATAAGTGGCTTATTAGTACCAAAAAATACTTTCGCATAGTTACCTACGCTTTCAAATAAGCGAATATCGCTAAGTTTTACAAACCAGCATCTTTCGCCATCTTTTACAAACACTTGGTCGTTTTCGTTTAGTGGGCCTCTGTTGTAGTTTATTTGGCCTTCTGCTTTTTCTTTGTTTAGTTCATCGTGAAACTTGTTAATTGCATCACTTAGGCGTTTTGGCTCTACAGGTTTTAATAAATAGTCAAGGGCGTTTACTTCAAAGGCTTTTATAGCGTATTCGTCGTAGGCTGTAGTAAATATTACTTTAGGTGCTTTATCAATTTCCGATAACAAATCGAAACCAGTTTTACCTGGCATTTGTATATCTAAAAATATCAATTCAGGATTGTGTAGTTCTATTTTTTCTAAACCTTCATCTACATTGGTAGCTTCGTCTATTACCTCTATATCACTGTGTTCTAGTAATAGTTTTTTCAGTTCGTTTCTCGCTAGTCTTTCATCATCTATAATAATTGCGGTTATTGCCATAGTGCTTTAATTTTAGTGGTTTAAAAAAAAATTCAAATAGGTATCGATACCCTTGCTTGTACTAGATTATTACCTACATCTTTTAGTTCAAAGTTGGCGTGTTTACCGTAAAGTAGTTTTAATCTGTCTTGTGTGCTAGCAATACCAAATCCTTCAACGTTATAATCGCTACTTAGTTCGCCTGTGTTTTCTACAATTAGTAAGTGATTATTGTTGTGAGTGGTAGAAGAAATTTTTACCAAACCGCCTTGTTTTTGTTTGCCAATGCCGTGTTTAATGGCATTTTCAACCAGTGTTTGTAACATCATTGGTGGTACAGGTAGGTTTAGCGTATCATCTTTTATAATGTATTCTACACGTAATCTATCTTCAAAGCGTATGTACTCAAGTGCTAGATAGTCTTTTACAATGCTTAATTCTCTTTCGAGGGGTGCAATTTCTATTTTTTCTATTTGCATACTGCTGCGCAAAATATTACTCAGTTCGGTAATAGCTGTTCTTGCTCTTTCAGGGTTTTCGTCTACCAATGCCCTAATACTATTTAAGGCATTAAAAATAAAATGCGGATTAATGTGCGACTTGATGGTACGTAGTTCAAGGTCTTTTACTGTAGTTTCAAGTTTTATTTTATCAATTTCAGAGTTTGTATTTATTTGAATATAGTGCCATAGATAATAGAAACTCGCCCAAGCAAAAATGATAGGCGAGTCGCTAAACAAATTGTAGTAAGACCGTTGTAATAGGCTAAATTTTCTTTTTGGGTCGTACAATTCAAAAATTTCTACCAAGGCACTGTTAAATAGCCCATAGAAATAGGCGCCAATAACAGTACAGCAAATAATAAGCCACCACTTTTGCTTAATTTCAGGTGGGCGTAATTTTAAATATATAATGGCAAGGCGTAGTAAATGTGTGATAATTAAACCAGTAAAAAGAGAAATAAATAATCTTGGGTAAAATCTGCTAGGTTCAAAATTTTTAGCAAATTGCGGATTTGAGTTTAATTGGCTAAGTATGAAAAACAAAGAAACAAGGCCGTAAAAAAGCCAACCTCCTATTTGACAGCGCCAATATAATGCCGATTTGTTTTTCATTTTAGCAAAAGTAATATTGCCATATTCTTAGCAAATGCTAAAATTTATTAAAGGCAATTAGGGTTTGTGTTTGGTAGAAAATGATTTCATGCAAAGAAACAAAAAATCACTAGCCAAAAGTATTTTAATTGAAAATGAAATAGTTAACTTGTAATTACTTAGCAGATAATATTAAACTTTGTATCATGTACAAATAATAACCCAAGTTTATAGCCGTAACTCAACAATTCTTTCTGTACTTTGTTTGCATTGTTTGTTTGTGTGAAACTTGTTTAAAACACTATTTTTACAAAAAATACCGCTTTATGGAAATTGTACAAGGCGCTTTGCTTAAACAACTCAACTCACCCAACGACTTAAAAACCTTTAGCCGAGAGCAATTGCATCAAGTGTGCAACGAACTGCGCCAATACATTATTGATGTAGTAAGTGTGCATGGAGGGCATTTTGCTGCAAGCCTAGGCGTGGTAGAATTGTCTGTAGCGTTGCATTATGTGTACAACACACCTTACGATCAATTGGTATGGGATGTTGGCCATCAGGCCTATGGTCATAAAATTTTAACTGGTAGACGAGACGAGTTTCCAACCAATAGAAAATATGGTGGTTTAAGTGGTTTTCCTAAACGTAGCGAAAGTGAGTACGATACTTTTGGTGTAGGTCATTCGTCTACATCAATATCTGCAGCTTTAGGTATGGCTATGGCTGCAAAATATAAAGGTGAAAATAGAAAAAGTGTAGCCATAATTGGTGATGGTAGTATGACGGCTGGTATGGCTTTTGAAGCCATGAACCATGCTGGTGTTGCAGATAGTGACGTGCTGATAATATTGAATGATAACTGCATGAGCATAGACCCCAATGTTGGTGCATTAAAAGAATATTTAACCGATATTACCACAAGCCCTACTTACAATAAATTAAAGTCTGACGTTTGGAAAATGATGGGCAAACTGCCTGTGGGTAAAGGTTTTAGCCGCGCCATGGCGCATAAACTTACCGAAGGTGTAAAAGGCATGGTAAGTAGCAGCAGTAATTTATTTGAAGCATTAAACTTGCGTTATTTTGGTCCAATTGATGGGCACAATATTACCAACTTGGTAGATACTTTAAGAGATTTAAGAGAAATTCCTGGGCCTAAAATTTTACATATTGTTACTGTAAAAGGTAAAGGCTACGCATTGGCCGAACAAAATCAAACCAAGTGGCACGCACCAGGTTTATTTGATAAAATTACTGGAGAAATAGTAAAGAAAACTTACAATGCACCGCAGTCACCAAAGTATCAAGATGTGTTTGGTTATACTATGATTGAGTTGGCCGAAATGAACGATAAAATAATGGGAGTAACACCTGCTATGCCTAGCGGCTCATCGTTAAAATTTATGATGGCAAAAATGCCTCACCGTGCTTTTGATGTAGGCATTTGCGAGCAACATGCTGTTACATTAAGTGCTGGTTTGGCTACGCAAGGGCTGCGTGTATTTTGCAACATTTATTCGTCGTTTATGCAACGCAGTTTTGACCAAGTGGTGCATGATGTTGCCATACAAAAACTGCCTGTGGTACTGTGTTTAGATAGAGCGGGGTTGGTAGGTGAAGATGGGCCTACACACCATGGCTGCTACGATATAGCCTATTTTAGAGGCATACCAAATATGATAATTTCGGCACCAATGAATGAGCAGGAATTACGTAATTTAATGTACACAGCGCAGCTAGAAAGTACTAACTACCCATTTGTTATACGCTACCCAAGAGGCGAAGGCGTAATGCCCCATTGGAGAACCAAATTTGAAGCACTAGAAATTGGAAAAGGTAGAAAATTAAAAGATGGTGAGGATGTTGCTATTTTATCTATTGGTCATCCGGGCAATTTTGTGCAAGCAGCTATTAGAGAGTTAAGAACCGAAGGTTTAAATCCTGCACATTACGACATGCGTTTTGTAAAACCAATAGATGAAGCTATGCTGCACGAAGTATTTTCTAAATACACTAAGGTAATTACTGTAGAAGATGGAACTGTAGTAGGCGGTTTTGGTTCTGCCGTGCTAGAATTTATGGCGCAAAACAATTATCAGGCATCTGTAAAAATGCTGGGCATTCCCGATAGATTAGTAGAACACGGCACTTTAAAAGAGTTATATAAAGAATGTGGATATGATACGGCAGGCATAGCGCAAGCAACAAGAGGTTTGTTGCAAAGCACTTTCAATTCAAAATTAGTTGCAGCAACGCTTGCTTAGATAATTACCAATATTTTTTTACTATTTAGGCTGTCTTAAAAGGGCAGCCTTTGTTACAACATTATTGCCCTGTTTGTATCACAATTACTACCACTTTTCTCAGCTATAAAGCTAGTACCAAAATAGCCAAATTGCAATGATGCAGCACTACGCTTTAGTGGGTATGCAAGTATTTTAGTTTTAAAAAAGGTACGCTAGGGTGCATAAACAATTTTTCATTTTTTGCTTGATTTTTAAAAGGTTGGCAACCATTGGCTCTCGGCAGAAAAAAAATTATGCACCAGCAAGCCATAGGTATTAGCATTTATTTACTATAACTGTTTGCTTAATGATTGCCTTAAATTTTAGGTACAAAAGGCTAAAAACTGAGTTTAAATTTTAAAAAAAATAAAAATTACGCCTTACGCAACTTTTTCTTTAAAGGCTTTGTCTAAAGTTTCTTATGTTAGCGTTTCGTTAACTTTTTAATAACCCCAAAATATGTGATTATGAAAAAAATCAGCACACTCTTAATGTGCTTACTAGTAGCTGTAACGCAGCTATTAGCGCAAAACAAAACGGTAACCGGGAAGGTTGTAGATGAAAAAGGTGCGGCTGTTGCCGGTGCATCAGTTGTTGTAAAAGGCTCTACAAAAGGTACAACTACTGGATCGGATGGTAGTTTTAGTATTTCTGTACCTGAAACTGCAAAAGCATTAGTGATTTCATCGGTAAACTTTACCACACAAGAAATAGCTATTAAAGGTAGTTCTGTTAGTATTACATTACAATCAACTACTTCTAGCCTAGATGAAGTGGTGGTGGTAGGATATGGTACACAAAAGAAAAAAGATGTAATTTCTTCTATTGCGACCATTAAAGGCGATAACATAAAAGATATACCTGTTCAAAGTTTTGATCAAGCTTTATCTGGTAAAGCTGTGGGTGTAAACGTTAGTTTGCCCAACGGCGTATTAAATAATCCACCTGTTATTAGAGTGCGTGGGGCAAATTCAATAAGTGGAAATACGCAACCTTTAATTGTTATTGATGGGGTACCTACTTTTCAAGGTGACTATTCTACCAATTCATCAGCAAATAACGCTTTAGGTTCTTTAAACCCAAGCGACATTGATGACATACAAATTTTAAAAGATGCTGCGGCTTCTGCAATTTATGGTAGTAGGGCAGCAAATGGTGTAATGTTAATTACAACAAAAAAAGGGAAATTAGGTAAAGCGAAAGTTCAATATGATTTCTCAATTGGCTTCACTAAACCCTTTAATATTTTTGAAGTGTTAAATGCTGAACAGTATGTTACACTTAAAAATGAAGGCTTAAGAAATTTAAACCAAGTAGTTGTAACTGGTCAGTCTGCTGGTTCACCGTTGTTCTTTTTGGATACCATTAACGGCAAGCAAGTAAACACTAAATGGGCAGATGAGGTTTATCAAAATGGTAAATCGCAAACCCATAATTTAAGTATTTCTGGTGCTAATGAAAGTACTAAATACTATTTTAGTGCAAACTATACCAAGCAAGATGGCATTCTACAGACAAATACGTTCGATAGAAGGCAAATTAGAATGAACATTGAAACAAAGGCGACAGAATGGTTAAAGTTTGGTGGCAACTTCAATTATAGTAGAGGAAGTACTTTTTCGCCAAGTACTGGTTCTTTACCAGGTTCGGCTTTTAATACGGCAGGTTCAGCTCGTTTAGCTTTTGTAACGGCACCAAATGTTTCGCCTTTTGCGGCAGATGGTAGATATAATATCATTGGTATTGACAATCCAACACAAAGAAATAATTTTAACCAGATTGGACGTAATAGAAATCTATTTAATTCTGGTTTTGTTAATCCTGTGATGATTAGAGATTTGAATATTATTAGCTCACAAATTGATCAGATTTCTGCTAACATAAGCGGTGAACTTAAATTAGCTAAAGGATTAACATTCAGAAGCCAATATGGTATAAATTATCAACTTGTTGATGATAGAACTTTCTGGAATCCTTTACACGGTGATGGTATTCAAACAACTTCAACTGCAGATGATGGTTCAGCATTTAACGTATTTGGTAAATATAACATTACTAACTTTCAGAACGTGTTAACCTACGATTTCAAACTTGGAATTGATCATAATTTCAACGTTTTAGTCGGTCATGAAGAGCAATCGTCTAAAACTGATAGATATGGCGCAAAGCGTTCTGGTCTGTTCGATAATTTCAATAATGAATACCAAGGTAACTTTACTGTTAATGATAATCCAGTAAATAATTCAATTACAGAAAACTATTTGTTGTCCTATTTTGGAAGATTATCTTATAATTACAAAGGCAAATATTCGTTATCTGCAAATATTAGACGCGATGGTTACTCTGCATTTTCAGATGAAGGCAAGTATGGCACTTTTGCAGGTGGCGGTATTGGTTGGACTATCTCAGAAGAAAAATTTTGGGGTGGTATAGCTTCAAAAGTTTTTAGTAATTTTAAATTGAGAGCTAGTTATGGTCAAGTGGGTAGTATATCTAGTGTAGGAAATTTTGGATCTTTATCTTTATTTAGTCCTTTTCAATATGGTTTAGGTTATCCTACTTTATCTTTCTCGCAAGCGGGGAATAAAAACCTTAAATGGGAAAATAGTAAAAAGCTAGATTTAGGTGTAAATTTTGGTATTCTTAAAAATAAGATTAATGTTGAATTTACGTATTACAACACTGACCTATCGGATTTGATTATTAATGTACCACAGGCACCTTCTTTAGGGATTCCAGGTAATACGGTACAACTAAATGCGGGAGCTGCCTACAACAGAGGTATTGAATTTAACATTAATGCATCTATTATTGATAAGAAAGATTTTAGTTGGAATGTTAGCTTTAATTTAGCTACTCAAGAAAATAAAGTGACAGCACTGGCAGATGGTGTGCCTGAAATTGTAGGTATTACAGGGTTAGAGAGAACAAATATTACTCGTCCTGGAATCTCATTGGGTAGTTTCTTTCTTGCCAAAACTAATGGTGTAGATGCTGCAACAGGAAGACGCATTTTTGTTAATGCAGCAAATACCGAGGTTTTATTTGACTTTTCTAACCCAACTGCTGCTCAACGTTGGCGCTATAGAGACGGTACTGTTGCCCCTGCTATTGATTTAGGACGTGACGGCTATGTAGCTGGTAATTCGCTTCCAAAGGTTTATGGCGGCTTTACAAATACATTTAGATTTAAAGATATTGACTTTAGCTTTGACATGTATTATAGTTTTGGAAATGCAGTTTACTTCGGTTCTAGAGCGGGTTTATTAGATCAACGTTTCTGGAATAATAGTACTATAGCATTAAACCGTTGGCAAAAAGCGGGTGATGTTACAAATGTTCCAAGAGTAGTATTTAATGACAATATTTCGAATGGTTCATCATTTCCTATAGATGCGAATCTTTACAATGGCGATTTTATTAAAATGAGAAATGTTTCTCTAGGTTATAACATACCTAAAGAATTATTGAGAAAAATAAAAATTAGCGGATTGCGACTTTATGCACAAGCTTTCAACTTATTTACTATAACTAACTATCCTGGTGCCGATCCTGAAATATCTTCAAATGGTGCTGAAGCACTAACACCTGGTGTAGATAGAAATACCATTGGTCAAGCTAGAAGTTTTAATCTAGGTTTAAACGTAACTTTCTAAACATTTAAATTTATTTAAAGTGATAAATACTAAAAATATAAAAGCAAAAATCAAGATGCTTTTAGCAATAGCTTCAATTACTATTGTTTCTTGCAATAAAGATTATCTTCAACCAACGCCTCAGACTTCCTTGTTACAAGCTGATGCATTTAGTTCTCCAAGTGCCATACAACAAGGCATATTTGGTATTTATTCTGGCTTAAAAAATGGCAACTTTTTAGGTGGCAGAGCAATTGTTTATAACGATGTAAGAGGTGAAGATTGGCTAAACATTACAGGTAATTCAGTAACTGCACTTGGCGTTTGGAATTATTCAATAACTTCTTCTGATAATCAAGTAGAGAATACATGGTCAGTAGGTTACAATACTATTAATAGAGCCAATATTATCATCGCAGGCATAGATGCAAATCCTTCTGTAATTTCAAGTACCTTAGCAAATCAATATAAGGCCGAAGCTAGATTTTGTAGAGCAGTAGCAAACTTTTATTTGATAAATTTTTATGGTAGGAGGCCTTTTAATGCAGATGCTGGAGCAAGTCCAGGTATTCCATTGCGAGTTACTGCTAATACAGAGCCAAGCACAGGTGCGCTTAGCCGTGGTACAGTCGCTCAGGTCTATACTGCTATTTTAGATGATTTAAATTTTGCAGAAACAAACTTGCCCCTAGCTTATCCTGTTGGTGGTACAAACGATAGCAATGTTGTTAGGGCGCATCGTAATGCGGCAATTGCTTTAAAAACAAGGGTGTATTTGCACATGAATCGCTATAGCGATGTTATTACTGAAGCAAACAAAATTGTTTCTACTTCAGCACCTTTTCAAGCCGCTACTGGTGTTGCACACCGCCTTAATGCTTCATTTTCAGCAGTATTTAGAACACCGTACAACCTTACGGAATCAATTTTTAGTTTGCCAATGACTAATGGCAATCCTCCTGGTACACAAAATGGGCTAAGTCTGTATCATAATGCCGAATTTGCCCTAAATCCAAATGGGATATTAGCAAATGCTTCGTGGCCAACTACTGATTCGAGAAGAACCTTAGTAGTGAATACAACCGCACCATTTAGGTATAGTAAGTTTAATGACGATTTGAATAACTCTGTACCAATTATTAGATATTCTGAGGTGCTTTTAAATCTTGCAGAAGCTATTGCTAGAACAACTAGTGGTGTTGATACTAGAGCATTAGCACTTTTAAATGCCGTTCGCCAAAGATCTGATGCAGGTTTTACATGGGCACCTGCTACTAATAGTGATTTAGTTGCTGCAATTTTAACAGAAAGACGTATTGAATTTTTAGGAGAAGGCATAAGATCGTTAGATATTCTTCGCCAAAATATAGCATTTCCTGCTAAAGGTAGTTTGGCAGCTGTACAACCAACTACATTACCTTATGTTTGGCCAATTCCTGCTTCTGAATTGTTGTACAACTCTTTAATGACACCTAATAACTAGTATAATGCCTTATAATATATGGTTGTTATTGCTACGATAGCAGCCATTTTATTATGATTATTTAGAAATATTTATTAAGACTATCAGCAGATTGTTATTATTCGCTTGTCTAAATACAATAAAAACGCCCCAAAATTTCGGGGCGTTTTTACTGTATTATACTTTAACGTTTAATAATCACCTAAAGTTTCTGGTAATTGTGCCAATGCTCTTGCTAATTGCTCATCGTTTGGTGCTATACCGTGCCATTCGTGGGAGCCTTCCATAAAATCGATGCCTTTACCCATACCTGTTCTCATTAAAATACAAATTGGTTTGCCTTGACCTACTAAGCTTTTTGCTTGGTTAAAGCCGGCAATCAATTCATCCATATCGTTACCATTTGCTACTTCTAAAACCGTCCAATCAAAGGCTTCAAACTTGGCTTTTAGGTTACCTAAGTTCATTACTTTACTTGTAGGACCATCAATTTGCTGACCGTTGTAGTCAATTGTTGCAATTAAATTATCTACTTTTTTGTGCGCAGCAAACATAATTGCTTCCCAGTTTTGACCTTCATCTAGTTCACCATCACCATGCAATGAGTAAACAATGCGGTCGTCGCCATCCATTTTTTTTGCAACTGCGGCACCTATTGCTACGCTCATACCTTGGCCTAAGCTGCCGCTAGCAATGCGTACACCTGGTAAATGCTCATGTGTAGTAGGGTGGCCTTGTAAACGAGAATTTAACTTTCTAAAAGTGGCTAGTTCTTTTACATCAAAATAACCCGAACGTGCTAAAACTGAGTAAAACACAGGAGAAATATGACCATTAGATAAGAAGAATAAATCTTCTCCTTTGCCTTCCATTTTAAAATTTGTATCGTGCTTCATTACTTTAAAGTATAAAGCCGTTAGATAGTCGGTGCAGCCTAGCGAACCACCGGGGTGACCGCTTTGTACTGCATGTACCATTCTTACTATATCTCTTCTTACTTGAGAAGCAATGTTTTTTAGTTCTTGTGTTGTAGGCATATATAATATTGTTAAGGTGGCTAAGTTAATCCTTTTAGCCGTTTACCCAATAATTTTAACGCTATTAATGCCTATTGATAAATAAGAAAAGGTTTTTGATATACTACAACCTTGTAAATTTTTCAGTGCGCCCAAGTAGCGAAAAGCCTATAAAACCTCTTGCATTTAGGGTTTTGCCATCATTGGTAAGCCATATTTTACAATTGTAAGTTTTGCCACCTTGGGGGTCGTATATTTTGCCATCAATCCACTGCGCATCGCTTGCATTGTACGAGAAATTTGTAAACAAATCCATACCTGTTAGTAATCTGCTTCGTAGTTCTTCTTTAGGGTTCTTTACATCTTTTTTAGTGCCATCTTTACCCCAAATTAATTTACCAAAATACTTAGTTCCTAATTTGTAAATTTCTATCTGACCGTCTTTTCTAGGTGTCCACCATTTACCAACAATTTGGTCTTGGGCCATTAGCTGCGTAAAAAATACCGTTGCAATAATGAGGATGAATAATTTTTTCATGGACTTAAGCTTTTATGAATAGTTGTAAATAGAAGTGTAGTAGTTACAAATTTCATGCAAAAAGGTTAAGCAAGTATGTTAAGGTTTAGCGTTTTTTAAACTAGATGTTTCAATATAAACACTCATTAATAGCGACTTGTAGCAGTGTCTTTTGGTTTGTTTGCGGCTGAAGAATCTCGTTTCAATTGTCTTGCCAAACTATCTTTTCGCAGCATAGCAAGGCTGTCTTTTTGGTGTTTCTCAATGGCTTGTTGCGCTGCTTTTTCTTTGTCTACTTGCTTTGATACAATCAATTTAATAAAAGCCAAACCTGAATGTGAACTGTTTTGCGAACTAGCTACAGTAGTAAGTTCTTGTATTTGCGATAAAGGCATGGTAGCAAAAGCCTTAGCTATTAGATAGTATTGCAAGGCAGGGCTATTGGTATTTTTAAATGCACTGGTAATGGTAGTGTTAACCTTTTGTAACTGTTGCTCCTTTTCAAGTTTTACTACAGTTTTAATGCTATCGGGCACACTTTTCTCTAATGCAATGGTATCTAATATTTGGCTTGTTGCTAATAGCTGTGGATAGGCATTGCTGTAATTATTCAAAAAATCGTGTAAGGCGGCACTAGCTTTAGAGCCATATACTGTGTATTGCTTAAAGTTCTGCATATCTATTTTTACAAGCACTTTAGAGTTGTCGTTAATTAATATAACACTAGCAGCAGTTGTGTCAAATACTAATTCGTACATACTTTCTTCGTTACCATAAGCGGTAGATAATACAAAGTTGCCATCTTTTTGTAAGCTAATAGAATCTACCACAATTGGTTTTTCGGCACCCCAAACCAAGTATTGCAAATACACTTTTTTAGCAGTGCTATTTGTTATTTTGCCACTTACTTCAAATAATTTATGCTTATTGTTACAAGCTGTAACAATGCTTATAAAACTTATAACAATTAGTAATTGTTTCATGTATTTTGCAATAAAATCACGGTAAATCATATTCATCAAATCTATCAGCGGTCAAGTTTTTCTTGCAGCAAAGCAGTTACCACTTTAGGATCGGCTTTGCCTTTGCTTATCTTTTTTACTTCACCTACAAACAAGCCTATTAAACCCTTTTTACCTTTTTGGTATTCAGTTACTTTATCGGGCATTTTGCTAATGGCTTCATTTACCCATGCTTCCAAATAGTTGCTATTGCTTACTTGTAGCAAGTTTAGTTCTTCGGCTATTTGCAGCGGTTGCTTATTTTCTTTCAATAAAACTGGGAAAATTTTAGACGATGCAATTGAGAAATTGACCTTGCCTTCGTCTATTAAACCAATTAACGCAGCCAATGTGGCGGGTGCTAATGCTAAGTTAGCCAAGCTAGTTCCGCTATCATTTAAGTATTGACGAATTGGGCCAGCAATCCAATTGACAATAGCTTTATACTGCTTAGTGTATGTTGCTGTGGCTAAAAAATAATCCGATGTGGTTTTATCATCGCACAACTGTGCAGCATCGTAAGCACTTAAACCATATTTTGCTTGGTATGTTTTAGCTAATTGCTGTGGCAATGCTGGCAAGGCAGTTTTTATGCCATCAATAATATCTGCGGTTAAATGAAACGGTGCTAAATCGGGGCAGGCAAAATAGCGATAGTCATTCGCTTCTTCTTTGTCTCGCATCGAAAAAGTGGTATCCTTATCTGCATCGTAGCTTCTTGTTTGTTGTATAATGGTGCCGCCATTTTCTACAATAGCAATCATTCTATCTACCTCAAGGTCAATGGCTTTTTTTATGTTGCGAATACTGTTTAGGTTTTTTACTTCAACCTTAGTACCAAGTTCTGTAGCACCTTTTAAGCGTATAGACACGTTGGCATCGCAACGCAAACTACCTTCTTCCATATTGCCATCGCAAACATCTATCCATTGCACCAAGCGGCGCAATTCTGTTACGTATTGGTAGGCTTCTTCGCTACTACGTAGGCAAGGCTCGGTTACAATTTCTATTAAAGCTACACCTGCACGGTTAAGGTCTATACAAGTGTTGGCATCATCTATATCGTGTATGCTTTTACCGGCATCTTCTTCTAGGTGAATTCTGTTCAGTTCAATATCTCTTGTACCTTTAGATGTTGTAACGGTTACATAACCACCTTTGCAAATAGGGGTGGTATGTTGCGATGTTTGGTAGCCTTTTGGTAAATCTGGGTAGAAATAGTTTTTACGAGCAAAATAGTTATTCTTTACAATTTCACAATTACAGGCTAAGCCCATTTTAATAGCATATTCTACCGCTTTTCTATTGGTTTTTGGTAAGGTGCCAGGATGCCCCATTGTAATAGCACTAATATGAGTATTGGCTTGGCCACCAAAGGCGGCACTATCGCCACAAAACAATTTGCTAGCAGTACTTAGTTGGGCATGAACCTCTAAACCAATAACTACCTCATATTTATCTGCAATACTCATCAAAAAAAATTATGGCTGCAAAAATACCGAAACACCGCTGATTTGAATGATTTTTAATGAAGTAGAATGATTGCTTTAAAATGGGACAGCTAGCCGAACCGATAGCTATTGGCTTCTATTAGCGTTCGTAAATACTGAATCCCAAACTGTAAATTAGTCTTTAATCACGGCAATCTTTAAAATCATTTTAATCAGTGGTCTATCTTTGCTACATGACAAAACCAGTTGTATATTATTGTTACGATGCCTACTGTGGTTGGTGTTATGGTTTTAGTAATGTAATGAAACAAATAGCCGTGCATTTTGAAAATGACATGCACTTTGATGTATTAAGTGGTGGTATGATTTTGCCCGAAAAGCCTGTAAACATAAGCGTTACAGCCAGCTTTATTAAAAATGCGTATCGCAATGTTGAGGAAATGTCGGGTGTAAAATTTGGGGATGATTATTTGTGGCATATCAATAATGCTGATTTGAGCGATTGGTTTCCTAACAGTGAAAAACCAGCTATTGCTTTATGCATTTTCAAAGAATTTTATCCTGATAGACAAGTAGAATTTGCAACTGATATACAATATGCACTGCACTTTGAAGGTAGAGATTTAACCGATGATGCGGCTTATTTGCATTTGCTTGAAAAATACAGTATTAGACCCGAAAGTTTTTACCAAAAACTAAGCAGCAATGCGTATAAAGAGAAAGCCCATTACGAGTTTCAATTGTGTAAGCAGTTGCAGGTAAGCAGCTTTCCTACGGTATTGGTACAAACAGCCGAAAGTAAATTTTACTTGGTAGCAAGAGGCTATACCAGCTACGAAAATGTAGAAGCAAGGTTGAATAATTTGTTAGCCGAAATTAAGAACGCCATAATGCAGGATACGTATTGAGGCATTGCTAATACAATTGTTTATGGTGTAATGCATTAATTGGTTATAATTATTTCAAAAATAATATCGGTGGCCTTTATAGTACATTTCTCTTTATTTTGCAGCCTCTTAAATTAAAACAATGGAATACAGTAAATTAATATCAATTACAGGCATGAGCGGTTTGTTTGAACTAGTAGGTAGTAAAACCGATGGCGCAATTGTGCGTGGCCTAGAAGATAAGGTAACAAAATTTATAAGCAGCCGTGTACATAATTTCTCTCATTTAGAAAGTATTGAAGTGTTCACTATTCGTGAAAATGTGAACTTGGTAGATTTGTTTGTTGCTATGGATGCAAGTACCGAAGCATTGCCCTTAGAAAAAGACCTTGAAGCTGTAAAAGCATATTTTGCCAAAGTTTACGCTGATATGGATTTTAAAAGAGTATATGCCAGCGATATGAAGAAAATGGTAAAATGGTACAACTTGCTTAAAGCAAATGAAGTAGTATTTAAACCAAGCACTGCAAAAGAAACTGAAGCAAAAGATGAAGCCTAATTAGCGTACAAAATTTTAGCTTTAAATACTTTTAGAGGCCGTCTCATAAATAAATAAACGCTTTGAAATTTGCTTAAACAACCTCGGTTATCTAACAGTTAGCTGCAAATTTAAAAAAAACATCACTATATGGAAAATTTTAGTGAAAATTTAGAAACTCTTATCACAGACACAAAGTCTGACTTTTATGTTTTTGTCGCAACTATAAATGATATAAATGCAGACAAATTTATAAATGCCATTAGAAACAAAAAGAACAGAAAAGATTGTTGTTCTTTAATTCTAACAACTTATGGTGGCGACCCAGACGCTGGTTATAGAATAATTCGCTGTATAAAAAGATATTACAGTAAATTAACTTTATATGTTTTTGGCTCTTGTAAAAGTACAGGAACTTTAATGGCTTTGGGTGCTGACGAAATTGTTATGAGCGACTTTGGTGAGTTTGGACCATTAGATATTCAGCTAACAAAAGATGACGAACTATCAAATACATCTGGGCTAAATTTTGTACAGAGTTTATTGTCTTTAAACGAACAATTATTCAGAGCATTTGAAGACAATTTTCTCAGTTTAAAAAGAAGAAGTCAAAATACAATTACTACAAAGACTGCTGCTGAAATTGGGACAAAGCTATCAGTTGGTTTAATTTCCCCAATAAGTGCTCAAATCGACCCAGTAAAACTTGGTGAAGTACAAAGAGCAATTAGAATTGCAAACGAATACGGTTCAAGGCTTTGTTCCAACAACGAACTTATAACTAAACTGATAGTTAGCTACCCATCACACGGATTTGTAATTGATTTTGAAGAAGCAAAAGAAATTTTCCAAAGTGTTCGTTGGACAAATGACAATGAATCAATATTGGAGCAATTTTTGCATAAAGTTGTACGTAACGAGGGACAACAAGACTTTATAAGTGAACTTACCCCAGACGAAGAAAAAGAAGAAAATAACGAACCTGTTGAAAATTTAGAAAACGATAACATAAATTTGCAACCAGAACAAGAAATTAATAACGATATTGCACCATCTAAAACAAATCAAAATGGCACTTCAAGAGCAAAAAATCAAATCAAATAATGCTACTAAAAAAGTTGACAACGCAGATTTGACAAGAAAACTTTTTGAAAGTCAATCTGCTGGATTAACAGAAATATATAGCCAATTGAGCAAAAATATTTCTATAATCTCAATTTTAAAAAAAGGACAATCTTTTCAAAGAACTAATAATAAAACGCTTCGACAAATCTGCAGCCAACATTAGCTTTGGCATTATTGTGGCTTCACCAATATAATCGCAACTTTTGTTCATTATTTTGCTTTAGTTCCAGCTTGACGAATAAAGCCAAGCTATAATTATTCAATCATCAACAGTACAAATCGAATCTGCAGTTATGGGCAGACGTTATTCGAATGCCACAACATCGCAAAGCCCTAATCCGAATCCCGAAGAAATTTTGAAAAAAGTTATTTATGAAACAGCCTTTTTTTTGTGCCTATTATTTAAGTAGGTAGGGCTTGTTTTTTTACCAATGCCTCACCTTCAAATGCAATACCAGCCTAGCCATGCAGCATAAATTGCCCAATGTTTTGATGATTAGTTTTAGCAGGTGTAGCAAGTACTGCTTGGTAATGTTGGGCAAATAATAACAAGGTATCGGCTGCGCTAAAATTGTTCAATTTGGCAAAAGCAAATACTTGGGTACTGCCTTGGTTTTGTGTGGCTTTGTTGTAAGCATCCCCATTTTTAAAAGCAGTAGGTTGGTGTGTATAATATGCTTCTATAAAAGCTAGTACATTATAAAAACTATGTTCATTGGCTTTAAGTGCAGTTAAAAAAGTAGAAAGCTGCTGCGTTATTGCGTTGATGTTTTGCGAAGCTAAACTACAGTTATTTTTATAGCACTATTGTAATGCTAGTATGCTTAAAATATTTTCTAGCAATTTTTTAGAGAGAGCGGCACTCTATAGTTTTACTTAAACTTACCACTCTTGAAAGATGATGCCAACCTGTTTATCTAGTATGGCAAACTCTTTTGCACCCCAAGGGCGTAACGTAACTGTTTTAAGATTTGGGTGCAATAAATGAGGATGTGTACTAGCTATTTTCTTGTACACAGCAGCTATGTTTTTAGTTACCAGTCGTATTTCGGGATAGTGTTGTTTTGCTGCCGCTTTGTCTTGAAAAACGAGTAAACCTAAGTTGTTTTTATTAATAACATAATAAGGTGCTGCCGAATCAAATTCAGCATGTGTAATGGTAAACCCAAGACAGTCTATAAAAAGCTCAAAGCTATCTTGCAACTTACTGTAAAATATACTTGGTACTAGTTTGTCAAAAGTCATGGCAGGTGGGTTTGGTGCTTGGCTAAGTTAATCTTTCAAATAGATTTAGTAGCGGCTGTTTTGTAGCATTAAAAAAACAACATGCTTTATCCCTTACTAATGCAGTTCATCTACCCTAAAAGCCCAATCCACGTGTTGGTTCAAGTCTTGTCGCAGCATAAGGTGTAATTGGCCTGTATGGTGTTGCGTGTGTCGCATATTGTACAGTAATATTTCTACAAGAGAATAGTTCATATCGCTGGGTTCATTGCCTTCGGTAAACCTTGCATGTAGTTGGTTATTATCGGCCAAGTTATCAATGATAGTTTTACACTTGTTGCGACTATGATTTACATAATCTAGCAGTGCTTGTTTGCTGTATATTTTATCAGGAATCATATCGCCAATAGATTCTGGAGGTCTTTGGTCTGCGTCTTTAATAGTAAATGATAAAATGGGTGAAAAATTTGAAGGAGGAATGGTAAGGTAATAGTCTAAAAACACAACGCTGTGATAAGCAAGATAGTAGCAGCGTTTGTTGGTAGCTAAATAGTCATCGGGGCAGCTAGCAATAGCATTTGCAAGCATATCTATGCTAGCACCAAACTGCCGCCAAAGGCTTTCTTGTAGGTTGTTTATCATGGTGTAGTAAAGTTAGCCCGTGTGTTGTGTTTAATAGTGCTAAAAAGTGTCTGCCAATAATTGCCAGTGCTTTACATGGCAATGTAAGTAATGCCAGCATTACAAAGATAGCCAATCAACTGCCCTTGGTATTTAGGTATAAACACCCAATTGCCAAACATGTTACTTTACCATTAAACCACCACAGTTATTACAATTGCGTATTGCATTTACTTACGTAAAAATAATGGCTGCCATTTGTGTGCGTATAACTAAGCCGCTCTCTATATTTGCCTACATGGCTTATAAAACAGTATTTAATTGGAGCGGCGGTAAAGACAGTGCTTTGGCTTTGTATTATCTATTACAGGATAAACAATTTGCAGTAACGCAATTATTAACCAGCATTAACAATACTTACAACCGTGTAGCAATGCATGGCATTAGAGCCGAGTTATTACAGCAACAGTGCGCTGCTATTGGCCTGCCTTTACAAGAATTGCGATTGAATAACCAACCTTCAATGGATGATTATAATGCTGCCATGGCTACTACCATGCAGGGCTTGCAAGCGCAAGGCTTTACCCATGCGGCTTATGGCGATATATTCTTAGAAGATTTAAGGCAGTATAGAGAAGCGCAATTAGCAGCAGTAGGTGTTAAAGCACATTTTCCATTGTGGCAAAAAAATACAACCCAACTGATACATGAGTTTATAGACCTTGGCTTTACCACCATTGTTTGTTGCGTAAAAAGCCAATTGCTTGATAAAAGTTTTGCTGGTAGAATAATAGACAAACACTTTTTAAAAGACTTACCCAAAGGCGTAGATCCATGTGGCGAGAATGGTGAGTTTCACACGTTTGTAGTAGATGGTCCCATATTTAAGCAGCCCATCCCTTACACTATTGGCGAAACAATATTGAGGGCTTACAATGCGCCAAAAGACGATGAACACGGCACTGCAAGCACCATTGGCTTTTGGTTCTGCGATATTTTACCTTTTAATAAATAACCCACTATATGTTTATTGGTGCTTCTATTTAATTGAGAAATGCAACATCGAGTCCAAATACCCAAGCAAGCCTTTCTTATAAAATATTGCACAATATAGTAGCACCACAACCAAAGCAGCACAAGCCATCTTTATAGCAGTAAGCAATAAGTATTGTAGTTTTGCTTGTTTATCTTTATAAAAATTAGCCACTATGAGCTTTAACATTAACGAATTATTGACCGTTACTTTTACCTTATTTGCCGTGATAGATATTGTAGGGTCAATACCATTACTTATTACTTTGCGTGAAAAAATGGGCGGTATAAACTCAGCTAAAGCCACTTTTGTTTCTGGTGGGTTAATGATATTGTTTCTGTTTTTTGGTGAAAGTTTCTTGCGTATTTTAGGGTTAGATAAACGTTCATTTGCCGTAGGCGGTTCTATTGTGATATTTTTAATTGGGCTAGAAATGGTGCTTGGCCACGAAATATTTAAAGCAGATAAAGACAGCAAAGCAGGTACGGTTGTACCCATTGCTTTTCCTGTAATAGCAGGTAGTGGTACACTTACCACCGTAATGAGTTTAAAAGCTAACTATACCGAATTAGTAATAGTAATAGGTATTTTGCTAAACCTAGTGGTAATATATATAGGCTTAAGAAGTTTAAATTTTATAGAGCGAGTACTAGGCCAGGCAGGCTTATTGGCAGTAAGAAAGTTTTTTGGTGTGATACTATTAGCAATAGCTGTAAAAATATTTAGTAGCAATATTTCTGCATTTGGCAAGTAAGGTTGGTTTTACATTTGCAGTAATGGCTGTGTAGTACAATGGATAGTATAAGAGTTTCCGAAGCTCCAGATCCAAGTTCGATTCTTGGCATGGCCACTATTTATTACAATACCCACAATTTGTTAAAGCAGATAACGCATATTCATTTTCGAGCTTAATAAAATATGAGGGGCAAACCAACTAGTTTTGCAGCCAATAAAACAGTTAAAGCAATGAAGGAAGGAAAGCGTCAAAAGCAAGTAGCATCGGTATTTCAAGCAGAGTTGAACGATATATTTATGAAATTGGGTTTAAATATGTTTGAAGGAGGCATGGTTTCTATAGCCGATGTAAAGGTTACGCCAGATTTGTTAGAAGCTAGAATTTACTTGAGTTTATTTCAAGTAGAGAACCCCACACTTGCCATGAAACACGTAGAAGATAGAGCTTGGGAAATAAAAAAGTTATTAGGCGAGAAGATTAAAAGCCAAGTACGCAGAATGCCTGTTATTCATTATTTTCTTGACGATACATTGGAGCACGTGTTTAAGATGGAAGAATTGTTCAAGCAAATTGAAGCAGAAAAAAAGGCAAGAGAAGTAAATGGTTGATAGTCCACCGTCAACGGTTCACCGTCCATCGTCCATCGTCCATCGTCCATCGTCCATCGTCAGAAATTATTACGCAGATAAATTAAGTGTAAAAATCCCAACCATAAATTATTCCCGTTGAGTCTTCTATTTGCATGGCGGTACTTTAAGTCAAAGAAAACAACTAATGCCATCAATATTATTGCATGGATTAGTGTTACGGCTATTGCTGTAGTTACTGCTTCGCTAATTGTGGTGTTTAGTGTGTTTAATGGTTTTGAAGATTTGGTAAAAGGGCTTTACACCGATTTTTATGCCGATATAAACATAAGTGCTGCTAGCGGTAAAATTATTCATTTAACACCAGCCCAAATAGCCAATATTAAAGCAACGGAAGGCGTTGCAGCCGCAAGTTTAGTAGTGCAAGAAAAAGCCTTACTAATGAATGGCGATAACCAAAGTATTGTGGTTGTAAAAGGTATTGATGAGGCAAATACATCTGTTAATAATATTAGCCTGCATATTATTAATGGTAAGTTTAACACCGGTACTACTGCTTCACCACGCTTGGTTTTAGGTGCAGGTGTAGCTTACGCTATTAATGCAAATGTTGAAACCAGTTTAACCCCTTTGGTACTAAACCTACCCAACAAGCAAGCAGCAAAATTTAATTCGGAAGAAGGCTTTAATGCTTACAGTTTGTATGCAGCAGGTAGCTACGCTGTGCAGCAAGAGTTTGACGATAAGTATGTATTTACCAACCTTTCTTTTTTAAAGTATATGCTGTACATGGGGGCAAACGATTATAGCGCAGTAGAAATAAAACTAGCCCCCAAAGCCAATGCTAATAAAGCAATAGATAAGCTAAAAGCTTTGCTAGGAAAAGATGTTGTAGTAGCAACCCGTTATCAGCAAAACCAAAGTTTGTACAGTGCTATGCAGGTAGAAAAATGGGTAATTTATGGTGCAACTTGTTTAATACTAGCCATTGCAGCGTTTAATATTATTGGTGCTTTAACCATGTTAGTATTAGAAAAACAAAAAGACATTGCCGTATTAAAAGCCATGGGCGCATCGGATATAGTGGTGCGTAATATTTTTTTAAGCGAGGGCATTTTGCTAGCCATTGTAGGTACAGCCATTGGTGTGGTTTTGGCTACACTTATCTGCGTATTGCAAATACAATTTCATTTAGTGCCACTACAAGGTGGTAGTTTTTTAATAGATTATTATCCGGTGCAATTACTAGCAACCGATTATGTAGTAGTAATAGCTACGGTATTTGTAATTGCTGCCATTGCGGCTTATTTACCAGCACGTAAAGCAAGTGAACAAAGCGTTTCGTTGAGAAGTTAGATATGCTATTCTAACGCACAAGCACTAACACAAGTTTCTTACCCCACCCACAAGCGCAAGCATCTCACTAGTGTTTACAGGTTAGAGTCCAGCTCAAGTTGCAACCTTCTCTGTCATGCTGACGAATCCTTTGTTATGCTGAGGAACAGCC
>JASGCX010000123.1 GCA_030053925.1 Flavobacterium sp. | reverse complement strand
TTAAACATGGCGTTAAAAGATAAATAACGGTCAACTCTTTTTAGGCATTAACACTTTTCACTTTTCACCTTTCCCTTTTCACCTTTCCCTTTTCACTTTTCACCATTCACTATTCACCATTCACTTTTCACCATTCACTATTCACCATTCACTATTCACTTTTCACCATTCACTTTTCACCTTTCACCATTCACTTTTCACCATTCACTTTTCACCTTTCACTAAACAATAGTTTTGTAATATTGATTGATCATTCAAGCAACCATCAAGTATTATTTATGACAAAATCATTCGGCAACCTAATTATTGCCACCGCTATTTCAGCCTTATTTTTCGGCTGTTCATCTACCCAAAAAATTGAAGCATTAAAACCTGCACCAAGCTACGCTACCGATATTGTGTACGAGAAGCAAGTAAGCTATTTTAACCTGCCAGTAGAAATTACCATGACAGACCTACAAGGCCAAATAAACAAGTATTTCAACGGGCTTGTGTACGAAGACAACTTGCTTGAAGACGATAACATGATGGTGAAAGTATGGAAGCAAGGGCCTATTGTACTAAACGAACGCTTTGGTAAAATAGACATGGTTTTGCCTTTGAAAATATGGGCCAAAGTGCGTTATGGTTTTGAGCAGTTTGGCGTAAAACTTTACGATACCAAAGAGTTAAACTTGAATGGTACTATTAAACTCACATCGGCGGTAACGTTTAAAAATTGGCATTTTACCACCACTACCGACATTACTGGTTTCGATTGGATAGAAAGCCCTTCAATAAACATTGCTGGTAAAAATGTACCAATGACTTACCTAGTAAACCCTGCTGTGAACTTGTTTAAAAAGCAAATTGCTAAAAATATAGACAATGGTATTGAGCGCTCAATGGATATAAAACGATACGTGTTAAATGCCCTTGAATTTATGAGCAAACCAACCGAGGTAAACAAAGATTATCATGTATGGCTTGGCTTGCAGCCCTTAGAACTGTACACCAATCAGGCGGTTGTTGCTAATAAAAAATTAAGCATTACCATGGGGCTTAAAGCGTATTTAGAAACCTCCATCAATGCACAGCCATCTGTAAAATTTGATAAAACAAAACTACTACTACAAGGTGCAGAAAAACTACCTGCCGATTTTGGTGTAACCATTGCGGGCATTGCTACATATACCAATGCCTCGGCCTTAATGCAAGCCAATTTTAATGGCAAAAAGTTTGAAAGTGGCAAGCGTTCTATCACGGTACAGAAGATAGATATTTGGGGTAAAGATGGCAAGATGATTATTCAGCTAGGCATGATAGGTTCGGTAAATGGCAACTTCTATTTGTCTGGCATACCTAAATATGATGCTACTAAAAAAGAGATGTACTTAGATGAACTTGACTTTGTTTTGGACTCAAAAAACAAACTTTTAAAACTAGGCGATTGGCTTGCGCATGGAACAATAGCTGCCAAAATAAAAGAGAATTGTAAGTATTCAATAGCCGATCAATTAGCACTTGGTGAGAAGCATGTAAAAACTTACCTAAGTGGCTACCAACCTGTAAAAGGCGTAAAAATTACCGGTACTTTAACCTCATTAGCACCACAAAAAATAGTACTTACTAGCAACGCCATTATTACTACCATAGAAGCTAAGGGCAAAGTAGCCATAGCGATAGATGGTATGCAATAATTGCATTTAAAAGCTTGGAATAGCACACTAAAAAAGCAGCCGTTTGGCTGCTTTTTTTAAGCGTTCATCTCATAGCTATATAAGATGAAATGATTTTAAGATGGTTCTTAAACTAATAGAGATAACTAAAATGCCTACGGCTATAAACATGCCTCTAGTAGGAAATTTGCCAGTAAGTTTTGCGGCAAAAGGTGCTGCTGCTACACCACCAAATACTAGCCCTATAATAATGGGCCATTGACTAATGCCCATGCTAAAAAAGAATGTAAATGCACTAGCAACTGTAATACAAAACTTGGCTGCTACCGATGAACCTACTGCATAGCGTGGCGACCTACCTTTTGAAATGATAGTGCTAGTAACCAAAGGCCCCCAACCGCCGCCACCAACAGAATCTATAAATCCGCCCACACCGCCTAACCAGCCAGCATGTTTTAATTTGCCAGCATCAGTTTTCTTGTTTTTAAAAGCTTTATTAAGTATTTGTGTACCAAGAAATAGCGTGTAAAAAGAAACAATTGGTTTAAAATAGTGAGCGTATTGTTCACCAAATTCAATAAGAAACAAAGCACCCAGAATTGCTGTAATAACGCCAGGAATTGCTAATGTTCTAAACAGCTTTTTATTGATATTGCCGTACTTATAATGGCTTATTGCAGATGCTGCCGAGCCAAACATTTCTGATGTATGTACGCTACTTGAAACTACTGGTAGGCTTAAACCTAACGACAATAAAATAGAAGTACAAAGCACACCATAACCCATGCCCATGCTACCGGCAATCATTTCTACACCAAAACCTACAAAAAGCATCCAATAAAAGCGGTTATCTATCTGTACTAAAAAGTTTTTTGATTGTAATACCAAATCGGTAACAGGTATGGCTAGCGACAGTGCGTAACCTGCCAAAACGAAAGCAAAAGCTATTGCAAACCAAAGGATGCCATTATTAATTGGTGTATTTGGCTTTTCTATTTCTTGATTGTTTATCAATCCCTTTGTTACCTCATTTAACTGTGTTACTTTATTGGCAAAATTGCCTTTTAGTTTGCTACGAATGGCTGCCATATTGTTCAGCAATTCGTCCATTTCATTAGGTATTACTTCGTTAAAAACTTCCTTTACACGCTTGGCTATTGTTGGCGATTTACCATTGGTAGAAATAGCAATTTTTAGGTTGCCTTTTTTTACAATGCTACCTAAGTAAAAATCGCATAGTTCGGGCTTATCGGCAGCATTTATTAAAACACCTTTTTGTTTGGCATCGGTAGCTATAATGGTGGCAAGTGTTGTATCATTAACAGCAGCAATTACTACATCTGCATCGTTTAAATCGTTGCAGTGGTAAGGCTTTTCTACCAGTTTAATATTGGGGTGAATGGCTGCAATGTTTTTAATGTCATTGCTAATGGTGGTAGCTACCAATGTAATTTTAGTAGCGGGCGAATTTGCCAAAACGGCTTCTAATTTTTCTAAACCAATAAGCCCGCCACCAACCATTACAAGGCGCAACTTTTCTAACTTTAAAAATATAGGGAAGAGATTGTTTGATTCTTTCAAAACGCTAAATTTGTTTAATCCACAAATTTAGTAGATTAAAGGCTTTGAGGCAAATCTTCTTAAAAAAAATGCTTAAAACGTAATGCCTATCTGCACATTAAAGCCTACCGATGCAGGCTTATCGTTACCAAAGCGAAAGGGTATAGGGGTGGCTATAAAAATGTTATTGGTTTTAGTTTTGGCTATTATTTTGTTAAACACCAATGTAGCACCATATCTGCCACTTGTTTCAAAAGCGGCTCTTGTTAAAATAGTGAAGCCATGTTTTTTACGAAACATATAGCCCGGGTGAAACAGTACATTACTGGTTTTGCTAGTACCGCCTGCTGATTTTACAAACGGAACTATTTCAAAGCTAAAGCCCGATGTATTGCTAGTTAAAATATTTACACCAAATGGAAAACCAATTGTATAGGCACCATTAGAAAAGTTGTACAGTGTTTCATCTTTATCTACTGTAACCAATGGATGCACCACACTAAAATAGCCATAAGATTTTGGGTAAGTAACTGCTGCGGTAGTAGTGGTGGTTTGCTGCGCAAATGAAGTAGTTACTAGTAGTATGCCAATAGATGTAAGCCAGTGTTTCATGTGTTAATTGTTGGTTGCGTGGCAAAGATAGTAGGGTGGTTGTTAATGCCTAAAATGAGTTGACGCTGCCTAGATAGCCTGATAGCACTAAATCTTTTGAAGCAACCTGGTTTACATCTACTACTAAGGGAAGAAAATTTTTTTTAGTGTTATTTCTATTAAGCTATTTGGTTTGCCTGTGTTAAAACAAACACCTTAAAATACTGGCTCAATGCTATGGAGAATTATTGCTTGGCTTTCGCTATTGCTTTTTGTTTGGCAGTTTCCATTGTATATCGGTAAACTTATCTTTTGTTTCTTCACTAATGTAATTTGCTGCTTCGCCAATAATTTCAATTTGTTTTATTGAAGCAAATTTCATCATCGAGTTAGATAAGCACTCTTCAATACTAACATTAGCAGTATAAGTTTCTATTTCTGTAATAGCATCAAGTACATGAAGTAGTTTTTTGCTTGTCACCTATTTTACCTTTCATAAATTAACGTTTTGTCTTTGTTTATGAAAGGCATGATGTGTTTTGAAACGGCCCTATTAGAAACTAAATCTACTTTTCTGTTTAATTGTTTCTCTAATTCTTGTTTCATGGCTACAAAGTGTAGCCCTATGTGTTTTGAGTAATCTAGTTCTACCAAAATATCAATATCGCTTTGAGATGAAGCTTCATTTCTTGCAGTAGAACCAAACAGAAATGCCTTTAGCACGGGCTGTTCTGCAAAATATTGCTTAATGATATTAATGTCTTCAACTGATAAAATCATGTCTCAAAAATATAACTTTTAAACTAGAAAGTTTTTCGATGTTGGGGGCGATTAAATAGCTTATGCAAAGCTTTACATTTAGTAATAGTGACAACTAAGCTTAATTGGGTTACTACAACAAGCCTATTTCAATTCAGCAAGTATCAGCTTTTTCTGTTTAAGGGTGTTCTTCATGGCTTTTTCTCTAACTTTTGGGTTGTTGCTGTTGATGAGGTCAAAATATTCAACAGGCACTACTTGCCAAGACAAACCATATTTGTCTTTACACCAACCGCAAGAACTTTCTTGCCCACCATTTGCGGTTAATGCCGCCCAATAATAATCTACTTCTGCTTGGTCTTTGCAATTAATTACAAACGATACCGATTCATTAAACTTAAAGAATGGTCCCGCAGCCAAAATATTAAATTCCATCCCATTAATTTCTATAATGGCTGTTTCAAAGTTGCCACCGCCTGCTTCGGGAGGGTTTTTATATTGGCGATAATCTTTCAGTTTACCATCTTTAAAAATAGACAAATAATAATCTACTACTGCTTTGGCATCTTTGGTTTCTACCCAAATAGATGGGGTTATTTTTTGCGCTATGCGATGTTGATTGTTAATGGTTTTGGTGGTATCGTTAGCTAAGGTTTTGTTGGTTGCTTTGTTAGCATTATTGGTATTGCTTGAATTTGAACAAGCGGTTGTAAAGCCAATAACAATTGTTGTAAGCAGTAATAGTTTATTCATTGTGTTTAATTTTTAGTCTCTGCAATATAGCCAATGGGTTGTGGTTGTACAAATACTACTTGTTGGTAGAACTGCGTAAACAAAGCCTTGTGCCGAGTGTAAAGTGTTGGAAACTATGCCGAGATGGGGTGAGAAGTGGCAGAAACTATGGCGAGATGGCACAACAAATAAGGTTGCTTATTTGTTTGCTGTTAAAATTTTGAGTCCTTTTTGGG
>JASGCX010000055.1 GCA_030053925.1 Flavobacterium sp. | reverse complement strand
ACCCACGAATGATTTGATTCTCAGGTGCTGTTTAAGCTCTTTGAAGAATATTTCTTGTTTTGAACTATCTGACCGAATAGGGTTAATTTTGCCATGCCGTTTATATTTGGTTATTGCAAAACAAAGTTGCCCCTATTTTTTTAGGGGCAGCATAAACGGCATTTATTTATTTTGGACAAGAGTGGTTTAAACAATAAAATTGCAACTATGCTAATACAAAAAGCACCAAAATGGATATTAAAACAGTACCCATTATTTTAACAAACCGCCCTATGCCGAACGGCATGTACGGTGGTGTGAGAGGACAGTAAGGGAAATAATCACTTACTTCCTACTCGATTCGATTCAATTGCTACTTAATAATGCTTGACAGTGTAGTTATTAAATCTTCGCCCCGTAGGTTTTTTGCTATTATTTTACCGTCTTTATCTAGCAAAAAATTAGCAGGAATACTTTCTACATGATACAATACAGCCGCATTGCTTTGCCAACCTTTTAAGTCGCTTACATGGGTCCAAGTTAATTTATCTTTAGCTATGGCAGCTTGCCATGCGGCTTTGTCTTCATCTAAACTTACACCTAAAATGGCGAAGTTTTTATCTTTAAATTGGTTGTAAGCATTTACAACATTTGGGTTCTCTTTTCTGCAAGGGCCGCACCAACTAGCCCAAAAATCTACCAATACATACTTGCCTTTTAGCGACGATAAACTTACCAATTTATTATCGGGTGTTTGTAGCGTAAAATCGGGTGCTGGCTTGCCAATAACATCTGCCAATTTAATACGGTTGCTTGTTTCTTTAAGTTTAGTGCCAAAATAGCTTGCCTGAATAGTTTTATCAAGTTTGTTATACACGCTATCAATAGCTACTGTATTATCAGAATTATTGAAAAACAAAAACGCATAAAACGCAGCAACATAGCTTTTGGTATTAGTCTTTATAAAGTGCATCACATCGTTGTTTTGGTCTTGTTCTAGCTGCATATACCTAGCTTCTAGTGCCTGTACATTGGTGGTATCTTTATTAACCATTTTGGCTTGCAACGAATCGCCTAATAGTTTTATCGGCTGATAATAGCTTTTAAGAATTGTTTGTATGGTGTTGTTTTCTTTATTACTAGTACCACCACCATTTACAGTAAGGCCATTTACACCTTCTAAAGTGCCGCCAATAGTAATAGTACCTTTTTCTAAAAATAAAATAGTAGGCGATTGCACGGCTTGCCCTGTACTTGCTACTACCAACGATGCAGGTGTTGGTTCTGCAACGCTACCTGTAAATGTAAACTTACCATCTTTGTCTGCATAAGCCGTATCGCTTTTATCTTCTTTAGCCCATTTTTGAAGAATAACTGTATCGCCTGACTTTACATTACTAAGCTTACCGCTAATGGTATAACTGCTTTTGCCTTTGTTACAAGCTGTAAAAGCTGCTACAATGCCAAGCGAAAGAAATAATTGTTTCATTAAAAATAAATTTTAGCGAAGGTAGGGGGAATGTGCTGATGTGCTGATGTGATGATGTGCTAATTTGCTGATGTGATAATGTGATGATGTGATGATGTGCTGATTTGCTGATGTGCTGATGTGATGATGTGATAATGTGATGATGTGATGATTTGCTGATGTGATGATGTGATGATGTGATAATGTGATGATGTGATGATTTGCTAATTTGCTGATGTGATAATGTGATGATGTGATAATGTGCTGATGTGATAATGTGATGATGTGCTGATTTGCTGATGTGATGATGTGCTGATGTGCTAATGTGCTGATGTGCTAATGTGATGATGTGATGATGTGATAATGTGATAATGTGCTGATGTGATAATGTGATGATGTGCTGATTTGCTGATGTGATGATGTGATAATTTGCTAATGTGCTGATGTGATAATGTGATAATGTGCTAATTTAATTTTCGTTGTGAAACTTTGTGCCGTTGTACCGTTGTGGTTAAAGTGCCGTTGTGGTTCATTGGCAGAAGGCTTTTAAATCATTGGTGTAATTAGCACCAATTGGTGTTATAAATATTTTAATTGCGAATAGGCTTACCGTTTTTAAGTACACTTTGTATGCGTTCAAGCGTTTTGCGCTCGCCACAAAGCGATAAGAAAGTTTCACGTTCAAGATCTAGCAAGTACTGCTCGCTTACTAAGGTCATTTCGCTTAAATCGCCACCACACATTACATAAGCTAGCTTGCGAGCAATTAAGGCATCGTGTTCGGTGGCATACCCACCCCGTTGCATACCATTAATGCCGGCCATAAATGCGCCCAAACCTAAGCGCCCCAACACTTTAATATCGGTGCGTTGCGTAGGCGTAACATAGCCTTCTTCATATAGTTCTAATACACTTCTTTTGGCTTCGGCAATTCTGCGGTTGCTGTTCATTACAAGTTCATCGTGGCCTTTGCGTAAAATGCCCATGTCAAAAGCTTCGTGTGCCGAGGTAGCCACTTTAGCGGTTGCAATATCGAAGAAGCGTTTTTTAAGTGTGTTGTTATCAGGCTCGTCCTCATGCAATTCATCAGATGCACGTAACACAAACTCTTTGGTGCCGCCACCACCAGGAATTAAGCCCACGCCAAGTTCTACCAAGCCAATATAGGTTTCTGCGGCAGCGCATACTTTGTCTGCATGTAAGTTCATTTCGCAGCCACCACCAAGCGTAAGGCCATGTGGTGCTGTAACTACTGGCACAGATGAGTAACGCACACGCATCATGGTGTTTTGAAACTGGCGGATGGCAAAATCTAGTTCATCGTATTCTTGTTCAATGGCATACATGAAAATCATGCCCACATTGGCACCAGCACTAAAGTTGGGACCATCGTTGGCAATTACCAACCCTTTGTATTTATCTTCTGCAATGGCAATGGTTTTTTGAATACCTTCTAACACTTCGCCGCCAATGCTATTCATTTTGGTGCTCCATTCCAAGCCAAGCACATCGTTGCCAATATCGTATAATTTGCAAGCACTGCTTTTCCAAACAAGCTTGTCGCTATTGTTTTTCAATACCAAAAACGCATCGCCACCAGGTACTGTTAGGTAGGTTTTGGTAGCCACATCGTAGTACAAGCGTTTACCATTTTCTACTTTGTAAAAAGAGGTAGCACCGCTAGCCAACATCTCATCTACCCAAGTAGCCAGCTTAATACCATTGGCTTTCATGGCTTCAACAGTTTTGGCTACGCCTAAAACATCCCAAGATTCGAATGCACCTATTTCCCAGCCAAAGCCCGCCATCATGGCATCGTCTATACGATACAATTCGTCGCTTATTTCTGGTATGCGGTGAGAAATGTATGAGAATAATGAGTAGTGAAATTGGCGGAAAAATTCGCCGGCTTTATCTGTACCAGTAGCGGCAATTTTTATGCGTTGCTGTAAATTTTCTACAGGTTTAGCTGCTTCAAGTGTGGCAAATTTGGGTTTTGTTCTTGGTTGATATTGCATGGTTGAGAGGTTCAGTACATGAATATCTTTCTTTTTCCCATCGGGGGTTGCGGGCATTTTCTTAAAAAAACCTTGACCAGTTTTATCGCCTAGCCAGTTGTTTGCCAAAACGGTATCAAGCCAAGAAGGAATTGCAAAAATGGCTTTTGCCTCATCGTTAGGGCAGTTATCTGCTACGCCTTTTGCCACTTTTGCCAAGGTATCAATGCCTACCACATCGGCTGTACGAAACGTTGCAGACTTAGGACGACCAATGATAGGGCCAGTTAAGGCATCAATATCATCAATAGAAAGCCCCAAATTATGCATAATGTGAAAAATGCTCATGATGCTAAACACGCCAATACGATTGGCAATAAAAGCAGGTGTATCTTTACAAAGCACCGTGGTTTTACCCAAATACAAATCGCCATAGTGCATTAAAAAATCAACCACTGCGGGGTCGGTATCTGGGGTGGGAATAACTTCTAATAGTTTTAAATAGCGAGGGGGATTGAAAAAGTGTGAGCCGCAGAAATGCTTTTTAAAATCGTTGCTTCGGCCTTGGCTTAGTAAGTGAATAGGAATGCCAGATGTATTAGAAGTAATCAAAGTACCGGGCTTGCGAAATTTTTCTACTTTCTCGTAAATAAGGTGTTTAATATCTAAACGTTCTACCACTACTTCAATAATCCAATCAACGGTAGCAATGTCTTTTAAGTTATCATCGAAATTGCCTGTGGTAACTTTTTTAAGCACGTCTTTGGTAAAAACAGGGCTAGGATTAGTTTTAATAGCTGCTGCCAAAGCATCGTTTACAAGTTTGTTTCTTTCGGCAGGTTTTGTACTTTCTTCGGCACCTTTAGCTACCATATCAAGCAATAATACTTGTACACCTATGCCTGCAAAATGGCAAGCAATACGGCTACCCATTACACCACTACCAAGAACAGCAACTTTTTTAATAGAACGTTTCATATAGCAAGAGATTAATTTAGAAGTATCAAAGCTAAAATAAAAAATAGTTAGCTATGCAACTATTTTTAGAAAAAATAAAACGTACCATTTTTGAAATGTAGCAGAAAGTAGTTTGATTTTATAATTGAATGTGTTTGGCTGATTGAATTTGCCAATTGTTTAACGTTATAATGCAAGCTTTTTTGAAACCATTTTTTGCCATATAGGCTTTACAACTTGTTTCATCTTCAAAAGAAAGGTAGTTGCGTTTGGTATAGTATATAAGTTGTGGCATTAAGTCTAAATTTTTAATTACCAATATTTCATCGTTAGCAACAGTTTGGCTAATGTTTTTCCCTAAGGTTTGTAAGTAGCTGTATGGGTTACCATTTTGGGCAATTTGGCCTGGCCTATTGACGTAGTAATAGGTGGCTATTGAACTAATTAATACACAAATAACTATTAGCAATCTTATTGTTTGCTTAAACTGAATAATAATTAAGCTTGTAAAAATGCTAAGTGGTAGCGCAAGTTTTAGTACCGAATAATCGTGTATGTAGCTAAATTGTAAAAACAGTAGTTGGTGTATAAAACCAACGCAAAAGCTACCAATTAAAAGCAATAACAGGCTTTTGTTTTGTAAAAGTTTAGTTATTGGTACGCTTATTTTTTTACTGCAAATGCCAATTGGTATTAATAGTAGCCCTGCATAATTCATGAGATAATTACGCCCAAGTAATTTAGCAATTTCAAATGCTGAAACACTTGTTGTTAGCCCTCTTTCTTGCCATCTATTTATTGATAGATTTACCAATTTTTGCCAGCCCATTTGCAACGAGTAGCCATACAAAATAGTGGCTATTGCTGCCACAAAACCAATCACACAAGCTAATACTACTGCTAGCCAAGCTGCTTTTTTTGTGTTAATAAAATAATAAATGGCATACAAACTTGCAACAGCGCAAAGTGGTGCAAACAACCAATCGTTTAAAGTGCCAAGAAACACCAAAGTGCTTAATGCTAGAAGTTTTGTAACCGAGATTGATGGGTTCAAAAAAATATTGTGCAGTAGTAGCAATGCGCAAAAGTAAAATGGTAAAACTGCCACTTCATGTACATAACCATTGGTGCAAAACCAAGCTACTACTGGGCTAGTTGCGTAAATTAATGGTATTAATAATTGTAAAGCAGATTGTTGTGTAGCGTTACCGATGGCTTCACTTATTTTATTTACCAAAAGCAATGAAATAAGCAGTAGTAATAGGTTATATACTTGCAACGAAGCTGCTGTGGGCTGAAGATGAAGTAATTGATGAAAATAGTAAGGTGCTAAATACCACAAATTTCCAAATGATACATTTACAAATTGGTTGTATTTATCTGTTGAGAAACCGGGTAATTTATCGGTGCTATTTTGATAGTTAATGAGTGGTGTAAAGTTCGTATTCTGTGGGCCGCCAATGGCTTGCCAGTTTTCTATACAAATCAATACCAGCGAGGGATTGAACTCATGGTGTTTAGATAATGGCCTATTAAAATTAGGTGAGGTAATAGCTATTACACTCACCCAAAGTAATAATACATACAACAAAGGCTGCTGTATAAAAAATGTGGTTATTTTTTTAGCTAACACCTGCACCTTCATTTATTTCGCTTTCGGGGTTTACAAAATGCAATTTGCCATGGTTGTCTTCGGCCATTAAAATCATACCGTTACTATCTATGCCACGCATTTTTCTTGGGGCTAAGTTTACAACTACAGTTACCTGCTTGCCCACTACTTCTTCTGGTTTAAAATGCAAAGCAATGCCAGAAACAATGGTTCTAGTTTCAAAACCTAAATCAACCGAAAGCTTTAATAATTTATCAGCTTTTTCAACCTTTTCGGCAGAAACAATAGTACCTACACGTAAGTCTATTTTAGCAAAATCGTCAAATACAATAGCTTCCTTGGCTTCCAAAGGGGGCTTCTGGTTAGCAGTTTCATTGTCATTCATAGGTTTAAATTTTGAGGTTTCTTCAATCACCCCTTTGTGGGGGTTAGGGGCAGTCTTCTGCTTTAATTTTTCTAGTTGTGCTTCTATCTCTTCGTTCTCTATTTTTCTAAATAATAACTGTGGCTCTCGTAGGCTGTAACCAACTTTTAGTAGGTTAATATTGCCTGCATTTTCCCATTCAAGCATTCTATCTACCACCTTCATCATGCTACACAATTTTTTAGCTGTAAATGGTAAAAATGGATGAATTAAAATGGCTAAGTTGGCAGTTAATTGTAAACACAAATGAATGCAATTGTCTACATTTTTTTGATTTTCGGTTGATTGTTGCCCGTTGCCTTTTGACTGCTTCCAAGGCTCTTTTTCTTGTAAATATTTATTGCCTTTGCCAGCCAAATCAATTACTTCAAACAAGGCATCTCTAAATTTATAGCCTTCTAATAATTGCTCAATTTTTGTGGTAGCAGCTTTAATATCTGCAATTAATTGCTTGTCTTTATCGTCAATAATATCATTGTGAAACACAGGTACTTTGCCTTTACAAAGTTTGTGCATCAACACAAATGTTCTATTCACAAAATTGCCAAAAACGTTTACCAATTCGCTGTTGTTAGCCAATTGAAAACCTTTCCAAGTAAACTCGCTATCCTTACTTTCTGGTGCAATTTGGGTTAAGTAGTAGCGCAATACATCGGCCATACTTTGGCCACCATTTTCTGGTTTCACCCAGTCGTTAATGTAGTCATCCATTTCAATGCTCCAGCCACGGCTGGTACTCATTTTGTCGCCTTCTAAGTTCATAAACTCATTGGCAGGTACATTGGTAGGTAAAATATTACCGTGCAATTTTAGCATTACTGGAAAAATAATGCAATGAAAAACAATATTGTCTTTGCCAATAAAATGCACCAATTTGGTGTCTTTATCGTTCCAGTAAGGTGCCCAATCTTTGTCATTATCTTTTGCCCATTGTTTGGTAGCACTTATGTAACCAATTGGCGCATCAAACCATACGTAGAGAACCTTTCCAGCCCCCTCGCCCCCCAAAATGGGGATTTGTGCAGCCCCCTCACTGAAGGCATTTTTCTTGAGCTTTTCAGAGATGAATGCAAGCACTTTTTCGGTTTCGAACAAGACTTCGTTTTTGCTAAACCTAATGACCTCAAAACCAAGTTTGTTCAGTTCTTTGGTTCGTTCTTCATCGCTAATTATATTTTTGGGTAATTGGTGTATGTTGCCATCTACTTCAATAATTAATTTTTTTGACAGGCAAACAAAATCTGCTATAAAAATTCCAATGATGTGCTGTCGCCTAAACTTATAATTTTCCAGTTTTTTGCCACATAACATTTCCCATAATACAATTTCAGACTCGGTAGGATTACTTCTATGTTCTTTAACAAAATCCTTTAATAAGCCATAAATCAATGGGTCGGCAGTCATGTAGTCATAGTCAGTCTTTTCATCTTGGGGTTCTTTAATCCCCCCTTTGTGGGGCAGGGGGGCTGTGGGTACCTTTATGCCCCAATCTAAATCTCTAGTTACGGCTCTTGCTTGCAAGCCACCGTCAATCCAGCTTTTGCATTGGCCTACCACACTTGCTCGCCAATCATTTTTATGGGTTTCTAAAATCCATTCACGCAAAAAAGCTTCGTGTCTATCTAGCGGTAAATACCAATGTTTGGTAGCTTTTTTTACGGGCTGATTGCCACTTAAAGTACTTACCGGATTTATCAATTGATCTGGACTAAGCGATGACCCACATTTTTCGCATTGGTCGCCAAATGCGTTAGAATTGGCGCATACAGGGCAAGTGCCTTTTATGTATCTATCTGCTAAAAACGTGTTGGTAGCTTCGTCGTAATACTGTTCACTTTCCTTTATTTCAAGGTCGTTATTGTTATTTAAAATGGTAAAAAATTCCTGTGCTGTTTGGTGGTGCAAAGGCGATGACGTGCGGTGATAGATATCAAATTGAATACCCAAATCTTTAAAATTTTGTTGAATGATTGGGTGATATTTATCTATAATAGCCTGTGCAGTAGTGCCTTCTTTCATAGCTTGAATAGGAATAGCCGTGCCGTGTTCATCGCTACCGCACACAAAAACCACATCACGTTTTTGCGCTTTTAAGTAGCGTACATAAATATCCGCAGGCAAATAGGCACCTGCCAAATGGCCAATATGTTTTAAACCATTAGCATAAGGCAAAGCCGCTGTAATTAAGTATCTTTTTGGGGTAGTCATTTTTCTTTTGTAACCAGCTTTTAGTTCTTGTATTAAACGTTGTTGCAGTTTCTACTGAATTTACGAAGTACCTAATTTGTAAATCAATCTGCACTCGAAGTGGGCAAAGTTAAGCATTTGCAATAGGCATAAAACTATGTTTATTTATCATTGTAATTGCCAAATGCAGAAACCAAATACAGCCTATGGTTTTCTATTTTATAGATGAGGCGATGTTTGTTTGTTATTCTTCTTTAAAACTAGCTAGATAAGTTTCCCCGCAATGCTTCTGGCTTTCCTATTCGCATTAAATGCTTATTGGGTGATTGTAAAATATCGAAAATTAGTTCCCAAACCTTTGCTGGTAATTTGATGGCTTCTTTTTTTAATTGTGAAATATCTTGGGCAAATTGGTTGCTACTAAACAAACTATTGCTGCTCCAAAAAAATGATTGTTCATATTAATTGCACCAATTCGTGTAAGTAAATCAATTCGTGTAATTCGAGTAATCTAATTCGTGTAATTCGAGCAATCTAATTCAATTCGTGTAAGTAAAATCAATTTGTGTAAGTAATTCAATTCGTGTAATTCGTGTAATTCAATTCAATTCGTGTAAGTAATTTAATTCAATTCGTGTAAGTAAATCAATTCGTGAAATTCGAGTAATTCAATTCAATTCGTGTAAGTAATTCAATTCAATTCGTGTAAGTAATTCAATTCAATTCGTGAAATTCGAGTAATCTAATTCGTGTAATTCGTGTAATTCAATTTAATTCGTGAAATCTAATTTAATTCGTGTAATCTAATTTAATTCGTGTAATACCTTTCACATGAACCGCAAGCATTTTCTATCTACCCTTTTACCAGCAACTATTGCAGCCAATGCAATGGCGCAAACCAAGCCGCATAAAAATCACCAATCCCAAATTGCAAATCCCAAATTAATTATTCCGCCTTATTTAAAACCCGGCGATACAATTGGCATTACAAGCCCTGCCGGCTATATTAGTTTACAAGATATTGAGCCAGCAGTAGTACAAATAACTAGTTGGGGTTTTCAAGTGAAAATTGGTACTACCATTGGCAAAAGAGATTTTACTTATGGCGGTACCGATGTTGAGCGTTTGCAAGACTTTCAGGCCATGCTAAATGATCATTCTGTTAAAGCCATCATGTGTGCAAGAGGTGGTTATGGTGCAGTAAGAATAATAGATAAAATTGACTTTACAAACTTTCGTAAGCACCCTAAATGGGTAATTGGTTTTAGCGATATTACGGTGTTACATTCACACATTCACAAGCAATGCCAAGTGGCCACCATGCACTCAAAAATGTGTAATAGTTTTCCTGATGATTGGTCATTGGCAGATGCTGACCAAAAAGCAACTATACTATCTATTAAAGATGCCCTGCTAGGCACGCCGATGGTGTACAATGCCATGCCTACAGCAGAAAATGTGTTGGGCAAAGCAAAAGGTGTATTAGTTGGCGGTAACTTAAAAACGCTTGAAAGCCTTGCTGCTAGTGCATCTGATATAGATACGGCTGGTAAAATATTATTTGTAGAAGATACTGGTGAATATTTGTACAGTATTGATAGAATGTTTTGGAATTTGCAACGCAGCGGCAAACTAAAGCATTTGGCGGGCTTAATTATAGGTGGTTTTAAAGTAAAAGAAGATGTTGGCGGCGAGCCATTTGGTAAAAATGTTTATGAGATTATCAATGAAAAATTACAAGGCTTTTATCCTGTTTGTTTCAATTTTCCTGTAGGGCATCAGCGTAATAATTATGCGTTAAAATGTGGTGTAGTGCATGAATTGACTGTTACTAATGAAGGTGGTGTTTTGAAAGCATTGTAACTAATTTGCTTTAAATTATTTGTTGAAACCAGTTAGCCCATCAATTTTTTAACATCATTCTGAGCAATACATTGATAATGCACGTGAAAGTAAAGTAAGTGTCAAGGAAAAGTTTTTTCATTGCAAAAGTTTATGCGTTTGCCCTGTTACAATGATAGGTGTTAGTAAATTTTTATCTAGTTAGCTTATTATTAAACACGCCCAAACACACCATGCGCCATACCGCACAATTATATGTTACCATTAAAGTGCTAAAGAATAATATTGCACAATGATTACCATTCCTCCATACTTAAAAAAAGGTGACACCATTGGTATTGTATGCCCTAGTGGTTATATGCCTGCGGCAAATGCCGAAACTTGTATTAAAACGCTTGAAAGTTGGGGCTATCGGGTAAAAGTTGGAAGTACGTTGGGTAGTCAGTTTCATTATTTTAGTGGTACAGATAAGCAACGTACACAAGACTTGCAACAGATGCTAAACGATAGCACTGTAAAGGCCATTATGTGTGCAAGAGGCGGTTATGGATTGAGTAGAATTATTGACGATTTAGACTTTCAAAAATTTAAGAAAAACCCTAAATGGATTATTGGATTTAGCGACATTACAGTGCTTCATGCACATATTTATCAGCATTATCAAATAGCTACTATGCATGCACCAATGGCTGCTGCTTTTAACGATGGCGGTTTTGAAAACGGCTATATTGCTTCTTTAAAAAACGCATTGGCTGGCGAAACTTCTGCTTACGAATGTGAGAAACATGCGCTAAATAAAATAGGTAAAGGTGAGGGCGATTTAATAGGTGGTAATTTAACCATTGTGGCGCATTTAATTGGCAGCCATAGTAGCTATAAAACAAGGCATAAAATTTTGTTTTTAGAAGATGTAGGCGAGTATTTGTACAATATTGATAGGATGTTGATTCAGCTAGAACGTGCAGAATTATTTAAACATTTAAACGGTTTAATTATTGGGGGCTTTACCGATTTAAAAGACACCACAGTACCTTTTGGTACAGATGTTTATAACCTCATTAATCATCACGTAAAAAACTATAAGTTTCCTGTTTGTTACCATTTTCCTGTGAGTCATGCTGTAGAAAATGTAGCACTGAAAGTAGGGGTGAACCACGAAATAAAAGTGACTAAAACGGGCGTAACCTTAAAAGAAATTTGGTAAGATAATTGCTACTTATTACTTTATAATAGCAGCAAATTTATTTTAACACCTTGCTATTATTAACCCTAATTTTATTTTACATCCCTTATTTTTAACCTGTTGATGCAAATGATTGTATAGTTAAATGCATTGTTAAAACACTAAGTCATGAAAAAAATTGTTGCAGTACTTTTTGCCATAGCATTAATATTGGGTTTTAGAACTCAAGCACAGCTTATAGCTTACTCCGAGCCAGACCGTGATGATGCACGTGATATAAATTTTGAAATAATGGGCAAAATGAATGGCACTTTTCACGTGTATAAAAACTACCGTGACCAAAACTTCATTTGCTTATTTGATAACGAAATGAAGCAAACGGAAAAAGTAAAACTTGACTTTTTACCTGAGCGCATTTTTAACGCTGACTTTTTGCAATATCCTGGCTTTTACTACATGTTTTACCAATACCAAAAACGTAACATTGTTTACTGCATGGCGGTAAAACTAGATGCAAAAGCAGAAAAAATTGGTGAGCCAATTCTGTTAGATACAACCGAGGTAAACTATAGCGCTTCTAATAAAATTTATACGATACTTAATAGCGATGACAAGCAAAAGTTGATGGTACTTAAAGTAAACAGCAAAAACGAAAAAGTGCATTACCTTACAACATCGCTATTTACTAAAGATTTAGCTTTAATTAAAAAAGCAACAAACGCCATTGCCATGCCCGAACGCAACGATGTAGTAGGCGAATTTCAACTAGATAACGATGGCGATTTGGTGTTTATTAAAACATCTGGTACCACACAAAACGACAACATTAACAAAGTTGCTTTACTGCAAAAAACTACCACAAGCGACTCTATTAAACAGACCGATTTGCGTATAAAAGGCTTGTATTTAGACGATATAAGAGTAAAAGTAGACAATGTAAATAAGCACTATTTAGTAACTTCTTTTGGTAGCAAACAACGACGTGGCAATATTGATGGATTGTATTGTTTTTTGTACGATAAAATTGCTCGTAACGAATTACTAAACACTAGCATCACTTTTAGCGATGAACTACGTGCCGAAGCAAAAAACGATGGTAGCGTTAAAATGGCTTTTAACGACTATTTTTTGCATAATATAATTATGCGAAAAGATGGCGGTTTTATTATTGCTGCCGAAAGCGTTTACACATCTTCAAGAGGTGGTACTAATAACCGTTGGGATTATTTTGGCTCCCCTTTTAACAGTGGGTTTAACACCTATTACTACTACAATACCACACCTTTTGGCTTTTACAATTACCCTTGGAACCGCTACAATTCTTTAAACAATGTAGTGCGCTATTATGCCGATAATATTGCTGTTTTATCGGTAGACCCAACTGGCAAAATGGATTGGTCGAATGTGATTAGAAAGTCGCAGTACGATGATAATACCGATAACTACATAGGTTATGGTATTATGAACACAGGTGGTGAAATTCATTTTCTATTTAACTCGCAAGAGAAAAGACAAATGCTATTAACCGACCAAAGTATTAACCCTGAAGGGCAAATTACCAGAGCCCCCACTTTAAAAAATCTTGATAGAGGCTACGATTTTATGCCAAAACAGGCAAAGCAAACAGGCAGCAAACAGATTATTATGCCATGCCAATATAGAAACTACATTTGCTTTGCTAAAATAGATATGTAACCCATTTTTAAAACAGTAGGCAATAGTGGTTTCTTTATTTAAAGACAAGTCGTTTGTAAGTGTATTTTGCTTGATATTATTGTGTTTTGCAGTACACAGTCATTTGTTTATTTGTACACCCACTGTGCCTTTTATGCAAGATAGTGGCATTATTTCTCTTGTACTTACAAAATACATTAAGCAATTACCGCCTGCTATTATCGGCCTATTGTACATTGCTATTGTACTTTTGCAAGCAATTCGTTTAAATATTTTGCTAAACGAGTACCGTATGTTTTCGCAAGTAGGCTTTACTACTGCCATGAGTTATGTGTTGTTAACCGGTATTTTTCCCGAATGGGCTGTTATTACCCCCGCATTAATTGCCAATAGTTTTGTTATTTGGATTTTTATACAGTTAACCAAATTGTACAACAATCATTCACCCAAAAGCTTATTGTTTAATACAGGTTTGATAGTTGGTTCGGCTGTTTTGTGCTACCATTCGGCCGTTTTGTTACTCATCATTGTATTATTTGCTTTAGTTATTGTACGCCCATTTGTGTTAAGCGAATGGTTTGCATTACTGCTTGGCGTACTAATGCCATTTTACATTATTGGCGCATTGTTATTTTTAAAAGATAAAATAGGCTTGTGGCAAAGCTTTTTGCCACGTATCCATTTTACAAATGTGGCGCTTACAAAAAATAGTTTTTTTTGGGTAAATGTTGGGGTAGCTACTTTTTTATTGATGCTTGGCTTTGTAACCCTTAATAACAATACTAATAGAATGGTTATTCAGGTAAGAAAAAACTGGGGTATTATCACTGTAATGGCTTTTAGTATGATACCATTACCCTTTATGTTTGTAGATGCAGGTATGGCCGCAACGGCTTTAAACATTGTGCCATTTGCAGCTATAATTTCCAATGTGTTTGTATATCCTAAAAAAATGTGGTGGCCCAATATCTTATTCTTTCTAGCTATTGCAGCGGTTATTCACAATAATCGGATAATAATTAAAAATTAAAATAGCCTTAACCGCTATCTAATTACTTTTACAACGTTTGTTATCATGCACCAATTGAGATAGATTTTTGGCACTCCCTGTAACAACAATATTAGCCGTAATAGCGGCAAACTAAAATATAGACACATGAAATTTGGCGTAGTTGTTTTTCCTGGCTCTAACTGCGATAGAGATATGCAAGATGCACTAGAACAAGACCTTGGTAAAGAAGTTGTAATGCTTTGGCACAAACACAACAACCTAACTATGTTTACAACCGATGATTGTATTGTGTTACCAGGTGGTTTTAGTTATGGTGATTATTTGCGCTGCGGTGCTATTGCACGTTTTAGCCCTATGATGCAGGCTGTGGTTGAATTTGCCAATAAAGGTGGCAAAGTATTAGGTGTGTGTAATGGGTTTCAAATTTTATGCGAAAGCGGTTTGCTACCAGGTGTGCTGTTGCAAAATGCCAACCAACAATTTATTTGTAAAAATGTGTACTTGCAGCATACAAACTACGCATTAAAAGTACCAATAGCACACGGCGAAGGCCGATATTTTGCCGATGATGCAACTACTGAAGAATTAGAAAACAATGGCCAAATATTATTTAGGTATTGCAACGAAGCTGGTGAAGTAAACTCCCAGGCAAATCCTAATGGTGCTGTAAGGAATATTGCTGGCATACGTAATAAAGCAGGTAATGTGTTTGGTATGATGCCGCATCCCGAAAGAGCCACCAATCAAGCATTAGGTAATATAGATGGCAAAAGAGTGTTTGAAATTCTTGGTTTAAATTAGTTGAAATAAAAATTAACAAATGAAAAAATTATTGTTCGCTGCGTTACTTTTAATAGGTACCTCGGCACTAAACGCACAAGTACAAAATCCCGTACAGTGGAAATTTGAGGCTAAGAAAAAAGGTGCTGATTATGAAATTGTAATAACAGCAACGGTAAATAAACCTTGGCATATTTACTCTCAAAATACGGGTAAAAATGGGCCTGTACCTACCAATATTACCTTCAAAAAAAATCCATTGGTAACTATTACTGGTAAAATTGTAGAAACCGGTAAACTTGAAAAAGTGTACGATAAAAACTTCTCTACCGATGTATTATTTTACAGCAACAAAGTGGTATTTACACAATTGGTAAAAGTAAAAGCTGGCGTAAAAACCAATGTAAGTGGCACGGTAGAATATATGGTGTGCGATGATGAACAATGTTTACCACCAACCAAAAAAATGTTTGACATCAAATTGATTTAATGATTGTGCAAATCTTACGTCATTAAAAAAAATGAATTACAAAGCATGAAAAGACATATTTATTTAGTACTAGCAATAGCATTGGTAATAAGTAAAATAAGCACTGCACAGGACACAAAACCTGTGCAGTTTAATTTTACTGCCAAAGCTATTAACAACACAACTGTACAGCTTACCGTAGCAGCAAAAATTAGCAAAGGCTCGCAGCTATTTTCTACCAAAAAATCTAATGCAGATGATGCTTTTGTATCGGCCTTAACCCTCAATACAACTGCTAAACCATTGGCTATTGTAAAAGATACAGTAACCGAAAATGGTACGCTGCAACTAGTAAAATCAACAGATAGCACTGTTTACAAATTATACAGCGATAGTGTTTCATTCATTTACTCGATACACATAAAAGCTGATAGTGCATTTACATTAAAAGGCACCTTTGCGGCTTTACTTAAAAAAGGCGATGAGTTTCCGAGTGAAGAAGAAAAATTTTCTGTGCAAGTAGAAGTAGCAAACAAAGCAACTAGCTCTGATAAAAGCGAATTAGCGGGCAAATCGCTATGGCAAATTTTCCTTTGGTGCTTTGCTGCTGGATTAGGCGCCGTATTTACACCTTGTGTTTTTCCATTAATACCTGTTACAGTTAGTTTTTTTCTGAAGAACGTGAAATCTAAAATGCAGGGTATTGTAAATGCCTCGTGGTACTCCTTGTCTATTCTATTTATTTACGTAATACCAACACTAATTTTAACCAAAATTTTCGGAGATAAAATCATGTACCAAATATCCACCCATCCTTTCACAAACATGACGTTCTTCGCCATTTTTGTTGTGTTTGGTATTTCTTTATTGGGCGGTTTTGAATTGAGTTTACCAAATAGTTGGGCCAATAAAGCAGACCAAAATGCAGCTAAAAATTTTAGAGGTATTTTCTTTATGGCTTTAACGCTGGTTATTGTCTCGTTCTCATGTACCGGCCCAATTGTAGGCGCATTATTAGGCGAAACAACCAAGCAAGGTAATTCGGCAGCACCGGTTATTGGTATGTTAGGTTTTGGTGTTGGATTAGGGTTGCCATTTACCTTATTTGCTTTTTTCCCTTCTATGTTACAATCGCTACCTAAAAGTGGTGGTTGGTTAAATTCGGTAAAAGTTGTTTTTGGATTTATAGAATTGGCTTTGGCTATGAAGTTCTTTTCTAGTGTTGATTTAATTTACCATTGGCACTTACTAAATAGAGATGTGTTTCTGTCAATTTGGATTATTTTATTTGCCTTAATGGGTTTATATCTCATTGGAAAATTGAAATTCTCGCATGATAGTGATTTAAAGTTTATTAGTGTGCCACGTTTATTTTTTGCAATAGCCGCTTTTAGTTTTACTGTTTACATGATACCCGGTTTATGGGGTGCTTCTTTGCAACCATTAAGTGGCATTATTCCACCAGCAACTACACAAGATTTTAATTTAGATAATTTAAAATTTAGTATTGGTAGTTCTAAAACTGCTACTCTACCAGCTAATGCAAATACTTCAAGCGCACAACCGCCAAAAAAATACACCGATAAACTACATGTACCATTTGGCCTTACAGCTTATTTTGATTTAGATGAAGGGATGGCCGCCGCAAAAGCATTGCATAAACCTGTGATGCTTGATTTTACTGGACATTCTTGCCAAAACTGTCGTAAAATGGAAGAAGAAGTTTGGCGAAATCCAGATGTATTGAAACGCATCAAAGAGAATTTTGTATTAGTGAGTTTATATGTAGATGAAAGCACAGAATTGCCTACTGCCGAGCAATACACCAATAATAAAGGTGATAAAATTGTAACTGTGGGCGATAAAAATTTAGACTACGAAATTGCTAAGTTTAATTTGAATGCACAGCCTCTGTATATGTTTTTAGACTTAAATGGCAATCCTTTAAACGAAAAAAAATATAGTTACGATTCGGATGTACAAAAGTTTATCAATCACTTAGATGCAGTAAAAGCAGCTTTTGATAAGCAACCTTAGGCCGCTTAACTTTGCGTTGTATGCAGGCTATTAACTACAAAAAACAGCTTTATATTTTACTTCTGGCTACTATCATTATTAAAGTGATAGTAGCCTTTTTTGTTGAACTTGGTAACGATGAAGTGTATTATTGGACCTACGCTTTGCAACCCGATTATAGCCATTTCGATCATCCACCAATGGTTGGGTTTTTAATACGTTTCACTTCTTTAAACTTGCTTTGGGCTAATGATGTTTCCTTGAGGCTTGGTGCTATTTTTGGCTGTGCCATCTCATCGTGGTTTATGTTTTTAATAGGCAAAACCATTGGCACCCAACGTACAGGTTGGTATGCAGCACTCATTTACAATTGCTCGGTATATGCAGGTATTATAGCTGGCTTATTTATTTTGCCCGATAGCCCACAAATGCCTTTGTACACAGCAGCTTTGTATGTAATGAGCCTCATTATTTTTCAGCAAAAAGAACTACAAACCAAACTGTGGTTATGGCTTGGTTTACTTATTGGCTTGGCTTGTTTATGTAAAGTACACGGCTTGTATTTATGGGCGGGTTTTGGCTTATTTATACTCATCAAACGCATTAAATGGATGCTCAATTGGCGCTTGTACATTGCAGTTGTAATTACATTATTGTGCTTATTACCAATTGTTTATTGGAATATTATTAACAACTTTATCACCTATAAATTTCATTCGGAACGTGTAACACACACAAGCCTGCAATGGAACATGTTGCTGCAAGAAATTGTGGGCGAATTTACCTACCAAAACCCTATAATTTTTATACTAATTGTTACTGCAATAATCGTTGGCATCAAGCAAAAAATGTTGTTTGCAGCTACTACCAATATTTGGCTTGTGTGTATGAGTGTGCCAATAATAGCCTTGTTTTGGGGCATTGCATTGTTTAACCCTACATTGCCACATTGGAGCGGACCAGGTTATTTACCACTCTATTTTTTTGCTGCTATTTATTTAGAAACTATCTCGCAAAAACTGTATCCCTTAATAGTAAAAATTGCAGGCGGTTTGGTTGCATTTATTTTGTTGGCAGGGGTGTTAGCGGTACAATTGGCTCCCACTAATTTTGGTAGCCATGCTGCTGATAATTATGGAGAATATTGCCCCACACTAGATATTAGCGGTTGGAAAAATTTTAGTAACAACTTTAATAGTTTAGTTAACAAAGATGTTGCTGCCAAACAAATGCCTGCAAATGCACCAATTGTTGTAGGCAAATGGTTTCCTGCAGGCCACTTGCAATTTTATACTAGCAGGGCAACAGGGCTGCGCATTTTAGGCATTGGCAACTTAGCCGATATACACAAATTCGCTTGGCTAAATAAAGAACGTAAACCATTAGCCCTTGGCGATGCTGCCTATTGTATAGTACCTTCTAATTTACCCTTTAACGTTTCACAAGCTTACGGCCAATATTTTACAACCATAGAACCGCCTGTAATTATAAACCAAATGCGCAGCGGCAAAGCTGTAAGATACTTTTACGTGTACCGATTGAAAGGTTGTAAGCAAGTGCCAGCAGCCATTGGTAAGTAGTACTTAGGGTAAATATTTTTGTAAACATGAGGTTTGTTTTAAGATGCACTGTATATTAGCAATATAAACAACCAAAATGAAGCAACCCAAACAACTTACTAAAGCAGATGATGAATTTTGCGCTGTGGCAGGCGTAGCAGGTGCGTTTTTAGCTACTGCTTGTTTATTTCAAAACCTCTATATCTCGCCCGGCCATTGGATTACGTTGGTAGTTACAGCCATTTTTCTCTTTAGTATTACAGCTTTTGTATTGTTGGTACGTAAATCTACAGCGTCTTTTTTATGCGTTTGCATTAGTGCCTTGTTGCTATTTGGCTATATGCTTTTACTAATTGTAGCCTTTTTTGTATTGCAATTGCTTATTTTCTCTTGGATATTTCTCATCCTTTTGGTGTATAACATTACCATTGCCATCGTAATTTTTGCAAAAGATATTCCTTCAAAACTTGTTTTGCGCAAGCAAACCTTATTGGCAGATGAAGCTTATTGGAATGAAAAATTGAAAAGAAATTGAGCGTATATCTGTTATAAGTTTTCTAATAGTTAGCGCAATTAGTTCGAAAATTTAATTTGCTTATTATCTCTTTTTTTGGTGTGCTTTTATCTTATAATAATATAAAGAAAGTACAAAAAATAGGGTTTTAACTATTGAATTAGCTGCTATAACCAACTTTTAATTTGGGGGATTGAATTTAGCAATACTTTTGGTGCTTTAAATAAGGCAAATCTTTTACTGTGAGCAAGCACATTAACAAAGTTTCTGCCGCCGGTTTGGTAATAGCACTTGGTATTATCTATGGCGACATTGGTACATCACCCCTCTACGTTTTAAATTCAATTATTAACGGTAGGCGTATTTCTGAAGATTTGATACTAGGATCGTTATCTTGTATCATTTGGACACTAACACTGCAAACAACAGTAAAGTACGTAATACTAACGCTGAAAGCAGATAACCGTGGCGAAGGCGGTATTTTTAGCTTATATGCCTTGGTAAGGCGTAGAAAAAAGTGGTTAGTAATTCCTGCAATGATTGGTGGTGCGGCACTTTTGGCCGATGGTATTATTACACCACCTATATCTGTAACATCGGCTGTAGAAGGGTTACGGCAGTTACCAGATTTACATAACATTACTACACACACTATCATTTTAATTGTATTAGGCATTATTACTTTTTTGTTCTTTTTACAACAATTTGGCACGGCTTCTATTGGCAAAATGTTTGGGCCAATAATGATTGTGTGGTTTAGTATGCTAGCCGTAGTTGGCAGTAGCCATTTGTTTGATGACTTGGGTATTTTTAAAGCATTAAGCCCACATTACGCCATAGAATTACTAACTGTTTACCCTAAAGGATTTTGGATTTTGGGTGCCGTTTTCTTGTGTACAACTGGCGCAGAGGCTTTGTATAGCGATCTTGGGCATTGCGGCAAAGGCAATATTCGTATTTCGTGGATGTTTGTAAAAACCTGCTTAATATTAAATTACTTAGGGCAAGGTGCTTGGTTACTAGCAACGTATCATGACCAAATTATTTCTAAAGAAATTTTTGAAAGCGGCTTTAATCCGTTCTATGGTATTATGCCACATTGGTTTAAGTTGATAGGTATAATTGTAGCTACAGTGGCTGCAATTATTGCTAGTCAGGCTTTAATTTCTGGCTCCTTCACATTAATATCAGAGGCAATTCGGTTAAACCTATGGCCAAGAATGAAAATTACATACCCTACCGACGAGAAAGGGCAGGTGTATATACCGGGCATTAACTTGTTGTTGTTTTTTGGTTGTATTGGTGTGGTTTTATTTTTCCAAAAATCATCTAATATGGAGGCAGCTTATGGTTTGGCCATTACCATGTGTATGATTAGCACCTCTATTTTATTTGCTAATTTCTTGGTTAGCCATCGTGTGTTTCCAATTTGGATATACGTTTACCTTGCCACTTATTTCACCATTGAAGTATCTTTCTTAATAGCCAATTTAGAGAAGTTTCCGCATGGTGGTTACGTAACGCTTATAGTTGGTGGTGCATTGTTTGCAGTAATGTATGTTTGGTTTAGAAGTAGAAAAATTAAAAACCGTTACGTAGAGTTTGTACGCTTACAACATTATATACCAATGTTGAAAGAGTTAAGCGAGGATACTAGTATTCCTACCTATGCAACACACTTGGTGTACATGACTAGTGCCAATAATCCTAAAGAGATTGAACACAAAATCATCTATTCAATTTTAAATAGAAAGCCTAAACGTGCCAATGTTTACTGGTTTGTGCATGTAGATGTACTTGACGACCCTTACACTTGCGAATACAGTGTAGACCACATTGTAAAAGACGATGTTATTCGTATTGAATTTAGACTAGGTTTTAGGGTAGAACAAAAGATTACTTTGATGTTGAAGCAAGTGGTTCAAAACTTAGTCTCTAACAATGAAGTAAATATTACTAGCCGTTATACAAGTTTAGAAAGAAACAATGTGGTAGGCGATTTTCAAATTATTGTTCTTGAAAAATTTCTAAGCCAAGATAATGAGTTGCCATTTTTTGAGCGTATAGTTATGAAATTGTACTTCTGGTTAAAAGAAATAAGTTTAAGTGAAGAACGAGGTTTTGGCTTAGACCCAAGTACTGTTACCGTAGAAAAATTCCCATTGATTGTATCAAACGTACCAAGTTTTAAACTCACAAGAATTGATCATCATTAACGAAACTGTATTGGTGCGAAATAAAAAAAGCGAAGTTACTTTGGTTGCTTCGCTTTTTTTATAAGGTTGTGGTATTGGCTTTATTGGGTTGCTATTTTTTTGGGTAACAATGGCTGCAACAACACACTTAATACTACCACCGCTAATGCACCTGCCACATTCAGCCATAAAAATCCTAAACCTATCACATCGTATTTATCTAGTACAAATAGAGCAATTACAAATAACTCACCCAAAATAGCAGCACAAAACACAGCATTGCTTTGTACTTTTTTTAGGTAAAAAGCCACTAAAAATATACCTAGTATTACACCATAAAATAGCGAACCTAAAACATTTACCGCTTCAATTAAACTGCCAATGCCTGTAGATAATTCGGCAGTGATAATGCAAAAAATACCCCAACCAAGTGTATAGTACTTAGAGGTTTTGTAATCTCTTTCGCACTGGGCTACATCTGCTTTATTGTATTCTTTAAGATTTCTAAAACGTAGATGAAAGTCAATAACCGTGCAGCTTGCAAGGGCATTTAGTGCAGCCGCAATTGAACCCCAGGAAGCAATAAAAATGATGGCAATTAATAAGCCCACCAAGCCTTTGGGTAAATAATCTACCACAAAGCGAAGAAATACATAGTTGGTATCGTTTGTGTCAGATGTTGGTAGTGCTTTTTTCAGTACGGTTTTGTATTGCTTTTGCAAACTGTTTAGTTGCTTGCCTGCTTGTTGCAAACTATCTTTTACCGTAGTGTTATTACTAGCTACATACCTTGCTGTAAGTGCTTGCTGTTGCTGTTGTGCTTTAGTAAATTGTTGCTCAATGCTTGCTAGTTCTGCTTTGTAGCTAGTTTGCTTTGCTTTTTCATCAACAGATTTATTGAAAAAAATAGGTGCAGTATTAAATTGGTAAAATGTAAACAAAAGCGCACCAATTAATAAAATAAAAAACTGCATTGGTACTTTTACAAGCCCATTCATTAGAAGCCCAAGTTTACTTTCGGTATTATCTTTTGCCGTTAAATATCTACCCACTTGACTTTGGTCTGTACCAAAATAGGATAGGGCTAAAAAGAAACCACCAATTACACCGCTGATAATATTGTACCGGTCTTTAAAATCAAATCCTTTTGCTGTAATGCCTGTGGTTATTACATTTAGCTTACCATTGGCACCACTTACTTGCAATGCTTGCTTAAAACCAATGCCACTAGGTAAATAATGTACAATGTAATAACCCGCCGCAAACATGCCCACAAAAATAACACCCATTTGTAGTTGTTGTGTATAAGCAACAGCCCTTGCACCACCACTTACTGTGTAAATAATTAGCAAGCCGCCCATAACTATATTGGTCCAAAAAATATCCCAACCAAGTAATGATGAAATAATAATAGAAGGTGCATAAATGCTAATACCTGTAGATAAACCTCTTGATAGCAAAAACAGCGAAGAGGTAAATACCCTTGTTTTAATGTCGAAGCGTTGTTCTAAATATTCATACGCAGTAAATACTTTTAGCTTACTAAACAGTGGTACAAATGTGATACATAGCATTACCATAGCTATGGGCAATCCAAAATAGTATTGCACAAAGCGCATACCATCTGTAAATGCTTGCCCAGGTGCCGATAAAAATGTAATAGCACTTGCTTGTGTACCCATTATACTAAGCAATACCAAATACCAAGGCATACTTCTATTACTTAAAAAATACCCTTCTAAGTTTTTAGACGTGCTGCTTTTGTACAAGCCATAACCTATAATGCTTGCAAGCGTAATCGTTAGTACAATCCAATCTAATTTACTCATGCAAAATAGTTTGTAAACCAAATAAAGAAACCAATAATAGCTAGTAGCATCACAATGGTAAACGCATACCATTGCTGCCATGTTTTAAATAGTGGTACGTTAGACATTTACAGTTTGAGTTTTTTATTTGATGATTATTTTCTTCTAGTACTCAATAACCCACTCATTAACAATCCTAAGCCTAAACCAATAAGTAGCCCCGTTTTTACATTTTTTAAAAAATAGCCTAGTGCTACTGCTACTAGAATTATTATAAATGCACTAATGTTTTTTCGTTGCTGCATTACTACTATTTGTTTTCTTAACAATTGCGTTTGCCGAAACTTTTTTTTGTTTACCATTGGCAATTAAATTAGCCATTAGGCGGTAGGCACCTGGTACACCAGCAGGCAATTGTCTAAACAATACTAAGCTTACATAAGTAAAATTGCCTTTGCCAAACTTGGTTGTAATTAAGCTACCATTACCTTGTTTCTCGCCTGTGTCGTTCATGCCTAATAGTGCTTCGTAGCGGCTATCTATTTGTTCAGCTTGGTAAGTGCTTCGTTCTTGTATCCAGCCATCAAAGTCTTTTTCCGTAATAGTATTTGGATAGTTTAATAAACTATGTTGTGGTAATAAATAATTCACTTTAGCATCTTCTTCTGTTACTCTAGAACCAGCATTTACAATAAAAAGATAAGGCCCCATTTTAATATTCTTACCGCCTACCGTATTGCTCTTTGCATATTGAACAATCAAGTTGCCGCCGTTTTTTACATAGTTCATTAGCACATCGTATTTATTAGTCAAATACTCGTACAAATTATAGGCTCTTACGCCAGTAACAATGGCATCGTATTGTTTTAAATTAGCGTCAGTTAAGTCTTTCTCATTTAAGAAACTTACTTCGTAGCCCATTTGTGCCAATGCCTCTGCTACTTTATCGCCTGCACCAATTATGTAGCCTATTTTTTTACCAATAATTTTTATATCTACATTAACCAAGTTGGCTTTAGCTTTTGGAAAATAAGTAATGGTAGGTATATGGTCGTAACTAATCGTTTTTGTGTAGCCATCATAAGTGCCATCATTGGTGCTTAAGCTAGTTACTTCGGTTGTGTTGGTAATTTTAGTGTTTGGGGTAAAGGTGCCAGCCCAATAGTTTTCAGCATTATTAAAAGTGCCGTAGGTAATGTTCGAAGCACTGTATTTCCAGTTGGTAAAATAATTCTGTTTAATGTGGTACAACGTGCTGTCTTTTACGTTGCTTTTAAAATGTATCTGCGTAGCTACAGGCTTGCTATTTAGCGATACAAAATTAGCTTTCACATAACTTAATTCCATTTTAGGCAAAATCACTAGTGGTTGGTACAATTCGCCTTTAGCAGGGTCTACTACTTTGTACATTACAGGTCGTTTAATAATAAACGGTACACCTTCTATTGTTACTGCAAAATATACCTCAAAAGCAGCATCGTTTTCTGCTTTACCTATCTGTGTTTGGTCTCTTACATCAAAGCTGCCTTGTAGTTGTGGGTATTCTAACCAATATGGTTGCGATATTTTTTGATTAGCAGGTACAGCAATGCTACTGTTTAATTGCACATTTACATTTACGCCTACAGTTAAGTTTAAGCTAGTATCTATACCTTTTGTACTTATTTTTTGAAGCACAACATTGGCATTATTACGCTTATTTAAAAAGCTGGTTAGTTTTAGTACATCGCCCTGTGCAACACTGTTTTGTGTGGTAGTTGCCTCTACGTACAAACCACTGCAAGCTTCTATAATCTCTTGTACTTCTTTAAGTTTTTTATTGCGCCAATTATTCTCAGGTAATAATTTAATGGCTTGATATACTTGCACCAATGGCTTTACACTTAATTCGGGCTTTTCAGTGGTATAAGTAGCAATAATCTCTTTAAGTTGTGCAGCTATTGCATTGCCACCAGTAATTCTGTGCCAGCTAATATCAATACCATCCATTAAATCACCCTTTGGTGCAATACCGCCAGTGGTTGTAAAATACTCAAATATTTGTCCGCGTCTTCTTGGTCTACCTTCACCTTGGCTTTTGTGCATACTCCTTGCTTCGCCACCCAGTTCGCCATAACTTTTGCCTAGCAAATTATTATAACCACCCACATCTATTTTTAATTGATCTTCACTTGTAGTGTTTGTTTTGCCAAAGTTAAAAGTATTCCACAGTATGCGTTTTGCTTGCCAGGGTGTTACACCATATTTAAACTGCTCAGTAAATTTAGTTGAATCGGCTGCTGCTTTAAACGCCTCATCTGCCAATAATGCCGAGGCAGAATGATGCCCATGCCCAGCCCTCGCATCACCCGGAAAACGTTTAATAATCACATCAGGTTGATATTTACGAATCACCCACACCACATCGCTTAGTATTTTGTCTTTGTTCCAAATGCGTAACGCTTCCTGAGCGTTTTTACTAAAGCCAAATTCATATCCAGTGCTAAAATATTGTTCAGCACCATCTATACGCCTTGCGGCTATCAATTCTTGCGTACGTATCATCCCTAGTTCAATCCCTTGTTCACTACCTATTAAGTTTTGACCACCATCACCACGTGTCAGGCTCAAATAAGCAGTTCTGTACAACTTTTCTTTTGCAAAAAACGGCAACAAGCCATTATTCTCATCATCAGGATGCGCAGCTATATATAATACACTACCAAGTACCTCCAACTTCTTTAGCTGCATCAGTATATCTGCACTATTATAAGTAGGCGGTACTTGTGTAAATGCTTGTGTTACAGCCGTAGCTAACAGTAATAAACTGAAGATTAGTTTTTTCATCGTAATAATTAATAGAAATAGGTGCTTACGAAGATAGCGTTACAACAGAATACAACGCTTGTTCAATAAGAAAAACTACCTAATTGCTTATACAACTCTGCTTAAGTACAATCTAATATAAGTAGCTACAATAAACATCCACACCATATTTATTGATTAAATACACATTCCAAAGTACAAAATCTACTTTATAGCCTTTCCCCTTTTATGCCCCCATTTTAGTGGTATAAAAGAGTAATAGTTGCGTAG
>JASGCX010000054.1:14544-27187 GCA_030053925.1 Flavobacterium sp. | reverse complement strand
TGTAATTGTTTTAAAATTCGTGCAATTCAAGCAATTCAATCAATTCGTGTAATTCAATCAATTCGTGTAATTGTTTTAAAATTCGTGTAATTCAAGCAATTCAATCAATTCGTGTAATTCGTGTAATTGTTTTAAAATTCGTGTAATTCAAGCAATTCAATCAATTCGTGTAATTCGTGTAATTCAAGTAATTCGTGTAATCAGAAATAGAGTATGCTTTCATTTTCAACAATACTTAAAAAATTTAACGATCAAGGCGAGAAAACTGGCTGGACTTATCTTGAGGTTTCTAGCGAGCAAGCACACCTGCTACAACCCAATACCAAAAAGAGTTTTAGGGTAAAAGGCAAATTGGATAGTTATGCTTTTGAAGGCGTGGCTTTGGTGCCAATGGGCGATGGCAACTTTATTATTGCGGTAAATGCCACTATGCGTAAAGCCATTAAAAAACGCAAAGGCGATACCGTACAAGTACAACTTGCATTTGACGAAAAAGGCTATCAACTAAACGAAGATTTTGTGGCTTGCTTAAACGATGAACCCGAAGCTATGGCTTACTTTAATACGTTACCTAAAGGGCATCAAAACTATTTTAGTAAATGGATAGAATCTGCTAAAAGCATAGAAACAAAAACAAAAAGAATCACCATGGCAGTAATTGCTTTAGCTAAACAAATGGGCTATCTTGAAATGATAAAAGCGAGCAAAGCGAGAAGTGAGTAGTGAGAAGTAACATTCACGTTTCACGTTTCACTATTCACTATTCACTATTCACTATTCACGTTTCACTTTTCACTTTTCGCCCTATTGCATTACGGTCTATGAATTGCAAAAAGTGTATGGGGTTTTAGAAAATATTGTGGTAGCAATTGCTGCGGCTTAATTATCTGCTATGCACCTTACCATGCTACAGACTTGAGTTAGGTGAATTTGTTGGTTCATAATAAAGAATGATAGCACCGCTAGTAAAGTTTTTAGTCTTTATGAGTTTAAAAATGGTTCGGTCATTTATAGGCTCAAATAGCTGCAATCCTTTGCCGGCAATAACAGGATAGATACACAATTGAAATTCGTCAATTAAATGCAGATTCATTAGTTGCACAATTAAGCTTCTACTGCCAATCAAAATGTCTTTGCCCGATTGTGCCTTCAATTCTTTAACAAATACTTCAAGCGGTTTAGTTCCAAGTGTCGCACTATGCCAGTCTGTATTTTTAAGGTTGTGTGAGAAAACAATTTTTTGAATCTTGTCTATTGCTATAGCGAAGTCGTCTGATGTTTTTTTGCTGGAAGGATTGTTTACTAGTGTTTGCCAGTATTGCATTAGTTCATACGTTATCCTGCCATAAAGTATCGTGCCTGCACTATCTAAAAGGTCAGTATAATGCTGATGTATTGCTTCATCAGGCAGCCCAGCTGTGTGGTCAAAAACGCCGTCAATTGTCATATTGATGACCGCAATTACTTTTCTCATAGTCTGTTTTAAATTTCATAGTAATCACTAGCGCAGGCCTTTGGCCTGTAATTGCCCTTTACTTATTTTGCAAATAAACCCAAAACAAATAACCAAGTAACAGGCTAGCACAAGTAGGCTATACACATTGCTTTGCTACAGACTTGCGCTAGATAAAATTTGCTTATGGTTTATTCTTTCTTTGCAACCAAATTTTTGGATGTCTACTTGTATGAAGTACAGCAAAAATTTGAACTGTATTGTTCGCCTCGTCAATAATGTAATGCACTAAAAATGGAAATTTATAAATCAACATACAACGCACATTGGCATATCTTATTCCATAATTTAGTGCTTGTATAGCTAACAAATCAACCTGCTTTTTTACTTGTTGCTTAAAACGGTTACCTAAATTAGCCGATTGTTCATTATACCATTCTGCGGCATCTTCAATATCCGTTATGGCTTCTATGTCTATTTTAATAGTAAATAATGGCTTAGTTTCCATTACAAATCTTTCGATGCAGTAGCCCAATCAACTAATCTTTCAGAATTTGTTTTTGCTTCAGCAATTCTATCTAACACTATTTGTTGATGTTCGGTAGGTATAATAGCATCTTCATTCCACAATACTTCATTCAACGCTAGTTTCTCAGATGGCTGTAGTTTTTTTACTGCATCTAACAGTTGCTGAAAGTTTAAGTTTATTGTAATTGCTGAATGAGACATAATCTGTAAAATTTGTTACTGCAATTTACTAAAGCAGTACCGATTAGTGGTGATTATTTTGTAGCCCTGTGCTTAATAGCGCAGGCCTTTGGCCTGTAATTGCCGTTTACTTATTTTGCAAATAAACCCAAAACAAATAACCAAGTAACAGGCTAGCACAAGTAGGCTATACACATTGCTGGGCTAAAGACTTGCGCTAATGGGTTGGCAGTTCGTGCTTGTTAAGCAACTTGTTTCTTGTCTGCTCTAAGTTTTAGTGAACGTTCTTTTCGCTTTGCGTTTTTCGCTTTAATGTCCTGCATAATTTTTCTAAAATCAACAAGTTCTTGTTCTGTCCATGGTTCAGATTTTGTTGATAAGTCAACGTTCTTTGGTTCTTTAATGAGTCCCATAATTTAATTTTAAAAATATTGTGAAATAAGTCTTATTGCCGCACTTGGTTCTATAAACATTCGTAGGCCTCTAAAATGCGTTGCATGAAGCGATGCTTGGTAATGTTTGATGAGTGCCGATTTAGCATCAAATGCAAGGAAGCCTTCATAACCTTTATCAACTGAAACCTTGCAAACATAGGCAACAAGATTTCCAGAAACACCGAAGTATACTTTGCTTTTTCCTTTGTTGAATTTCGCACTCTCTATCAGATGCATAAAAACGTGGTCTTGCTTGTCTTCGATACTTACAAGCCCTTGAATTATGGTCTAATTATTAACAGTTGTCAACTTATAAACTTCTTTGGTCTTGTCTTTAAGTTCTTTAAGCCAATCAAATTGCCAATCTGCCTACTTTATTTGTTTCGCATTCGCACTTGCCAGCCTTACTATTTCAGTATCAAAAACCTCACCCGTAAGCGTGTTCTCAATTGAATTTGTCAGCTTGTCTATTACGAAATCAAGACCTATATTTTGTTTCTTTTTCACTTAGCGAATTTACGATTTAATAGGGTTCTTTTCAAATGTCACTTGAAGTTTGGCAATGCGGCTAAATCTGACAGCTATCTGAATCACTCTTCACCTTTTATGATAAGAATCATGTTTTACTATGACTCATCGCATAGGCAGCCTACTGCTATGTTGGCACTTTTGCTATTCAATTTATAGCTATGGGAGTATTCATTGTCATCGCATTGTGTAGCCTAGTTATCTCTATTGGCTTTTTGGTGGCTTTTTTATGGAGTGCCAAAACAGGTCAGTACGATGATAGCTACTCACCACCGCACAGAATATTGTTCGACGAAACCAAAACCATCAACTAATTAATCTGCAGTATATATGGAATTACAAAAATTCGCTTACGACAACAGGATGCCTAAAAATTTTGCCATCGCCACCGTAGTTTGGGGCGCAGTGGGCATGTTAGTGGGCGTGCTTATCGCTTTTCAGTTGGCTTTTCCTGTTTTAAATTTTGGTTTGCAATACACCACTTTTGGTAGAATTCGTCCACTGCATACCAATGCGGTAATTTTTGCTTTTGTGGGTAACGGTATTTTTACGGCAGTGTATTACTCGCTGCCACGTTTGCTTAAAACGCCCATGTGGAATAGCTTGCTGAGCAAAATTCACTTTTGGGGCTGGCAATTAATTATTGTAGCTGCTGCTATTACATTACCACTTGGTTTAAGTGCTGGTAAAGAATATGCCGAACTTGAATGGCCTATAGATATTGCCATTACATTAATTTGGGTAGTGTTTGGTGTAAATATGTTTGGTACTATTCTTACCCGCCGTGAGCGCCACTTGTACGTAGCTATTTGGTTCTTTATTGGTTCGTGGGTTACGGTGGCTATGTTGCATATTGTTAACTCATTCGAGTTGCCTGTAAGCCTTTGGAAAAGTTATTCATGGTATGCAGGTGTGCAAGATGCTTTGGTGCAATGGTGGTATGGCCACAATGCGGTAGCCTTCTTTTTAACCACGCCTTACTTGGGTTTAATGTATTATTTTTTACCTAAAGCTGCAGGCCGTCCAGTATATTCTTATCGCTTAAGTATTGTACACTTTTGGAGTTTAATTTTCTTATACATCTGGGCTGGTCCTCACCATTTATTATACACTGCCTTGCCCGAATGGGCGCAGTCACTTGGTACAGCTTTCTCTATCATGCTATTGCTACCTAGCTGGGGCGGTATGATTAATGGCTTATTTACCCTACGTGGTGCTTGGGATAAAGTGCGTGAAAACCCTGTATTGAAGTTTTATGTAGTAGCGGTTACTTGCTATGGTATGTCAACTTTTGAAGGGCCAATGTTATCATTGAAAAATGTGAATGCCATTTCGCACTATAGCGATTGGACTATTGCACACGTACACATTGGTGCGCTTGGCTGGAACGGCTTTTTAACCTTTGGTATGTTGTACTGGTTAATCCCTAAAATGTTCAATACCAAGTTGTACTCAATTAAATTGGCTGCTACGCACTTTTGGATTGGCACCTTAGGTATTATTTTATACGCAATACCTATGTATTGGGCGGCTTTTAGAAGCTATTTTATGATGAAAGCCTTTACACCTTCGGGGCAGTTGCAGTATCAGTTTATAGATGTTATACAAACCGTAGTGCCGTTTTACATACTACGTGCTATTGGTGGTACTATCTATTTACTTGGTGTGTTTTTAATGGTGTACAACTTAATTAAAACCGCTAAAGCTGGCAGCTTTGAAGCAGTAGAATATGCCGAAGCACCTGCACTAGAAAAAGCATACAAAGCACCAGTCAATTCTTTTTGGCACGCTGTAATAGAACGCAAGCCAATGATGTTGCTAACCTTAAGTTTAGTAGTAGTAGCTATTGGTGGTATGGTAGAAATGATTCCAACTTTCTTGGTAAAATCTAATGTACCAACCATTGCTAGTGTAAAACCATACACACCACTTGAGTTGCAGGGTAGAGACATTTATATACGTGAAGGTTGCTACAACTGTCACTCACAAATGATTCGTCCGTTTAGATACGAAGTAGCCCGCTATGGCGATTATTCTAAAGCAGGCGAATCGGTGTATGACCATCCTTTCCAATGGGGCAGCAAACGTACAGGGCCAGATTTAGCACGTATTGGCGGTAAATATCCAGATAGCTGGCATTTTAACCACATGCTAGAGCCTGTATCTATGTCGCCAGGTTCTATTATGCCTACTTACGGTTGGTTGTACAATCAAGATATTGATGTAGCATCTACCAATTCTAAAATTCACGCCATGCGCAAGTTGGGTGTGCCTTATGCAGAAGGTTACGAAAACGAAGCCAATAAAGACTTACAAAAACAAGCACAAGGCATTGCAGATAACTTGAAGAAAGATAAAATTGAAGTAAGTGGTAAAAAAGAAATAATTGCCATGATAGCTTATTTACAACGCTTGGGTAAAGACATAAAAACCGATACCACCAATTATTCGAAATAGCTTTATAATTTCTGCTGTAGATGGTGGGTGTAAAGCCCACCTAGCAGCATCGTTACAAAAAAAACATTTTAATCAAACAAAAAAATTACAACAATGAAATTCTCTCAATACTTAGAAAAAATAACAGGTGTAGGTGTTTACCCAATGGTATCGCTACTGCTGTTTGTATTTTTTTTTACAGTGGTTACGGTATTGGTATTTAAGCAAAACCAAACCGAAATAGACCACATAGAAAACCTGCCTTTAGATAACTAAACTTTTTACAACAATGCAACTAATAAAAAAAATTACTGCAACTACAATAGGTGCTTTTGCTACATCTTTAGTAATGGCCCAAACACCACGCAATACTGTTTCTTCAAGTGTTATGGATGGCGATACAATGCTGGTAATCTGCATTAGCTTATTGGCTATTGTAATTGCATTTTTGGGCAACACACTTATTTTTTCAATGAAGTCGTACAAAAATAAAATGCAACTTAAAAAGCAAACCAATGCTACTGTAAAAGCCGCCATGTTTATAGGCTTAATGCTAGTAAGTGCATCGTCTATGGCGCAAGCTAATACTGCTATTACAGAACCTGTTGCAGTATCGCACACAAGCGGTTTTAGAATATTGCTTTATACTATTGTAGGCTTAGAAATGTTAATTATTGTGCTATTTGCGCAGCTAATAAAATACTTTATTAACCCCGAGGTATTGTTTGTAGCCAAAGAAGCAAGCGCACCAAAACCCGCTTTAATTAATTGGGGTAAAATATGGGATAAACTAAACCAATTTAAACCAATAGATCACGAAGCAAGTATAGATACGGGCCATAGTTACGATGGTATTAGAGAGCTAAACAACGTAACGCCACCTTGGTTTGTAGTGGCATTTATTGCATCTATTCTTTTTGCAGGTATCTATTTGTACCGCTATCACGTAGTAAAATCTGCCCCATTGCAAATTGAAGAATACAATATAGAAATAGTTGAAGCCAAATTGCAACAAGAAGCGTATTTAAAAAATCAGAAAGACAATGTGGATGAGAACAGTGTGGTAATGCTTGGTGCCGATGGTATAAGTTCTGGTGCGGTATTATATAAAAACAACTGCTTGACTTGCCACGGTGCCCAAGGGCAGGGTGGTGTAGGTCCCAACTTAACCGACAATTATTGGTTGCATGGTGGCGGTATTAAAGACATTTTTAAAACAGTAAAATATGGCTGGCAAGAAAAAGGTATGAAGGCTTGGAAAGACGATTTTTCACCTGTGCAAATGGCGCAGTTAGCAAGTTTTGTAAGAACGTTAATAGGCACAAAACCACCAACACCAAAAGAACCGCAAGGCGATTTGTATAAAGAAGCAACAGATTCTACAACTACTACTGCTGCACCAAAAATAGCAGACAGTACCGCAGCTAAAAACTAGTAGTAAAGTTTGGGTAAAATGTGATGTTATGATAAACGAGGCAAACGAAATACAACACGAAGTAACGTTTAGAGATAGGGTAAGTAATGTAAACGAAAAGGGCTTACGCAAATGGGTACACGCAACACAGCCAGGCGGTAAATTTTATAAATACCGCACTTGGGTATCGGTATTTTATTTGGCTATATTTTTTGTATTGCCACTTATTAAATACAACGGCATGCCCTTTTTTATGCTCAATTTTCCAGAGGGCAAGTTTATTGTGTTTGGCAATATTTTTTGGCCGCAAGACTTTTTCATTTTTGCGGTATCAATGATTACTTTCATTGTTTTTGTTGCCTTGTTTACGGTAATTTATGGCAGGCTGTTTTGCGGTTGGGTGTGCCCACAAACAGTGTTTATGGAAATGGTGTTTAGAAAAATTGAATGGTGGATAGAAGGCTCTGGTGCGCAACAACGTAAAATGAGTATCACTAAACTTACTACCGAACAGCGCATTAGAAAGTTTATAAAGCATGGTGTGTTTTTAGCCATCTCTTTTTTAATAGCCAATACCTTTTTAGCCTACATTTTAAGCTTAGATGGATTGCTTAAAATTATAGAAGAACCAATTGCAGAACACACGGTTTTATTAACTGGTTTATTGTTTTTTACCTTTTTGTTTTATGCTGTTTTTGCTTTTGTACGAGATATTATTTGCACCACCGTTTGCCCTTATGGTAGATTGCAAAGTGTGTTGTTTGATAAAGACACTATGCAAATTGCTTACGATTACAAACGTGGCGAACCAAGAGGTAAACTATTTAAACAAGCAGAGGTTGTAACCGGCGATTGTATTGATTGCCATAAATGTGTGCAAGTATGCCCCACAGGTATAGATATACGTGATGGTGTGCAAATAGAATGTGTAGGCTGTACCGCTTGTATAGATGCTTGCAACGAAGTAATGTTAAAGATAAATAAGCCAAAGGGTTTAATTAGATACGCATCTGAAAATGAAATAGCTAAAGGCAATAAGTTTCACTTTAATGGCAGAATGAAAGCCTACTCTGTATTGCTAGTGCTATTGTTGATAGTAACCACAGTGCTTGTGTTTACTAGAAAAAGCGTAGATACACATATCACAAGAGTGCGTGGGCAATTGTACCAAGAAGTAGGAAAAGATACTTTGGGTAATTTGTTTAACGCCATTGTATTGAATAAAACCAACAAAACTTTTGGTGTAAGCATGAAGCTAGAAAACATACCTGGCGAAGTAAGTTTTGTAAGTAGTAAAGATGCCCAAATGAAACCTGAAGCAGTAAACGAAGTGACGTTTTTTATTCGTGTAAATAAGCAATACATTACTAAACGTAGTACCAATATAAAAGTGGGTATTTATAAAGATGGGCAGAAAATACAAACCGTTAAAACCGTGTTTCTTGGGCCTTTTTTGTAAGCTAGTTTCTAACCGCAAAGCACAGCAAAGTGTTGCGCAGAGTAAAGAAGATATATGGTAGGTTGCTTTGCAACCTTTGCGATTTTTTCTTAGTGTTCTTTGCGGTTAAATACTTTGGTAACGGTCATTATTTTTATTCAAATCAATACATACAATCATGAACTGGGGATACAAAATATTAATAGGCTTTTCAACCTTTGTAGCATGTATGCTTTGCATGGTAGGCGTAGCTATGAAGCAAAGCAATGAGATGATAGATGATAATTACTACGAAAAAGAATTGAAGTATCAAGATAAAATTGATGCCTCTAAAAACTTGAGTGCTGTGGCTCAAAAACTAAGCATCACCGATAGCGGCAATGTAGTGGTACTGCAATTGCCTTTGGCTACAATTGGCAATAATACTACTGGTACCATCGAGTGCATTCGTTCTGCAGAGCAAAAAAAAGATGTAATGCTACACATACAAGTTGATGCTACTGGCAAGCAAGTGTTACCCAAAACTTTGTTTGTAAATGGTGTGTATCAGTTGCGTTTAAACTGGGTTACTAATGGCACTGCCTATTTTCATCAGCAAGTTTTAAACATTAGAAAGTAAAATGCTGGCAATTACATTCATAGGTTTAAGTATTGGCTTCTTAGGAAGTTTTCATTGCGTGGGCATGTGTGGGCCCATAGCGTTGTCTTTACCTATCATGCACCAGTTAAAGGCTAAACGCTTGCTACTTATTTTACTTTACAACCTTGGCAGAGCTACCACTTATGCAGCACTTGGTGCTTTGGTAGGCATGGTGAGTAATCGTTTCTTTTTAACAGGTTATCAGCAGGTATTATCTATTGTACTTGGTTGTTTAATTTTAGTAGTGCTAATTGCCGGTAAGTTTATAAACCTAGAAGCAACTGTTTTTAAAGGTTTTCATAAGCGTGTACAGGCTTTGCTTGCTAAATATTTGCACGGCCAAAAAAGTACGGCACACTTTTATTTAATAGGCGCAGTAAATGGTTTGCTACCTTGTGGCTTAGTGTATATGGGTATTGCAGCCGCTGCTGCTACAGGTAGTGCAGCGCATGCAGCTTGGTTAATGTTTGCCTTTGGCTTAGGCACTTTACCGTTGATGTTTAGCCTAATGATACTAGGCCGTACCATACCTGTAACACTAAAGCAACAACTGCATAAAGCCTTACCTTACTGTGTAGGCTTAATGGCTTGCTTACTAATACTACGTGGTATGAACCTAGGTGTACCATTTATAAGCCCAATAATAAATCATGCTGCTAGTGGGGCAATTAGTTGCCACTAGATTTGCTTGCTTTTATAAGTAATGCTAATTTATTTGCCTTTTGGCACAATTATAGAACCATTGTTAGAAACAAATAATACCATGAAAAAAATAGTATCGTTAGTAATTATTGCAATGGCTTTGGTAATTACTACAAATGCACAAATAAGAAAAGTACCTGCCACTGTTACAGATGCCTTTAAAGTGAAGTTTGCAACCGCATCGCAAGTAGAGTGGCAAGACAGAATTACCAACTTTGAAGCAAGCTTTAAGTTAAACAACATCAATCATACCGCTAAGTTTACCAAAGAAGGTACAATGATAGAAACCACTGGCGAGTTAGATTTTGTACAATTGCCCAATAGTGTAAAGGATGGTTTTAATAAAAGCAAGTTTGCCGATTGGGAAGTAAAAGAAGTGATTAGTTTTCAAGAAACTGATAAACCTTTTTATTACAGAATTACGGTAAAGAAGAACGACATTACCAAGCGTTTTTTGTATTTTAATAAAAATGGCAGATTGGTAAAAAATACAGTAACACTGTAAAAAATCGTTAATAAGTAAATGAAAGCTACTCACCTTACAGTGAGTGGCTTTTTTAGTGGCTAACCGTTAATCATTTTTGATTGATAAATGTGGTAATTTCGGCGATATTTAATTTTATTTCGCCACAAAGAACACAATGGTTTTCACTAAGTACACAATCATTTTATTGTAACCTTAGTGTGTTTTATCTTAGTGTTCTTTTTGCTAAAGCCTTTAAAAATTATTGCACAATGACAAAAAAACTACTGATTGTTTCACTTTTTACGCTTTCTATTTTGGCTATTGCTACCGCCCAAAGCGACCGATGGCAGCAACGCATTAAATACAATATCAACGTAAAAATGGATGTTGTAACCAACAGATTTGCTGGTACCGAAAAACTCGAATACACCAACAATTCGCCCGACACCTTAAAGCGCTTGTTCTTACACTTGTACTGGAATGCTTTTCAGCCAAATAGCAGTATGGATGTGCGTAGTAGAGAACTAGGTAAAACCTTGCTAGGTACAAGTAAAACAGGTGAAGATTTATACGATTGGGATTCCCGTGTAAAAGATAGAATTGGCAAATTAACAGATGCTGAAATAGGCTATCAACTTGTAAAAAGCCTAAAAATAAATGGTGTTGCGCAAGAATTGGTAGTGCATGAAACCATACTAGAAGTAAAGTTGAGTAAAGCCATTTTGCCAAAAACTAAAACATTAATAGACCTAACTTTTGAAGCACAAGTACCATTACAAGTGCGTAGAAGTGGGCGTGATAATGCAGAAGGTGTACGTTACAGCATGAGCCAATGGTATCCTAAAATGGTTGAGTACGACTACCAAGGCTGGAATGCTAACCCTTATATTGGTCGTGAGTTTTATGGTGTGTGGGGTGATTACGATGTAACCATCAACATAGACAAAACTTACATGATTGCTGCAACAGGCGTATTGCAAAATGCTAATGCTATTGGTTATGGCTATGATGTTGCAGACGTAAATGTTGCACCAACTGCTAGTACATTAACCTGGAATTTTAAAGGTGAAAATATTCATGATTTTGTGTGGGCTGCCGACCCACAGTTTAAGCATTTAAGCAAAAAAGTAAGGGCCAACTTAACCCTGCATGTGTTTTACAAAGCCAAAAATTTAGTAGCAGACAGTGCTTGGAACAATGTGCTATGGGCTGCAGAAAAAGCATTGCCATTTATTGAGAAGAAATTTGGTAAATATCCTTACCCGCAATACTCATTTATACAAGGCGGCGATGGCGGTATGGAATACGCAATGGCTACTTTATTAAAAGGCCCAAGCCTTGGCACCGTATTTCATGAGTGGATGCACAGTTGGTACCAACATGTTTTAGGCACTAACGAAAGTTTGTTTGCATGGATGGATGAAGGCTTTACAAGTTTTGCAGAAAGCGAAGTGTCTGATTATTATTATGCAACTTGGGCCGCACAATCGCCCTACCTAAGTGCTGGCGCAAAAGCTGGTGTGGCAAAAATTGTAGAACGTAATAAAACACAATTGCCACTAGTACAAGCACCAAGCTATCAAGGTTATTTTAGCCTAGCCAAAAGCCCTTACGAAGAACCTATGAGTACACATGCCGACCATTACAATACCAACTATGCCTACAGCAACGATGCTTATAGCAAAGGCGCTACATTTTTAGCGCAGCTTGGTTACATAGTAGGTGATAGTGTGAGAGACAGAATTTTATTGGCTTACTACAACGAGTGGAAATTTAAACATCCAAATGCCAACGATTTTATGCGTGTGGCCGAAAAACTAAGCGGTATGCAATTGCAGTGGTACAAAGAATATTGGATTAACAGCACAAAAACCATTGACTACGCCGTAGGCAATATTGATTTGGTAGATGGTAAAACCTCTATCAACTTAAAGCGTGTAGGCAAAATGCCAATGCCAATAGATGTATTACTAACCTTTAAAGATGGTAGCCAAGAGTTGCATTATATACCAAGCAGCTTACAATTTGGCGAAAAGCCAGTAGAAAATGCCATACCAAGAACGGTAGATGCAGAATGGAAATGGACGCATCCCCATTATAGCTTTACCACTACTAAAAGCATTAAAGACTTAAAAAGCATAGAAATTGACCCCACACAACGTTTGGCAGATATTAATAAAACTAACAACAAATTGGTGGTGCCAGAATAAGTTGTTTGAACTGGAAAGCTTATCCTTGAAGGTTTTTTTAAAGCTAATCCTTGAAGGTTTTGCAAAACCTTCAAGGATTTTTAGTGACGCTATTTTGATTTGGAAAATGGGTTAGTGAAAATTCATGTGGTATATTTTTGAGCGATTAACGGTCACGTAAAAATTCATTTACCCTATTTTAATTTGGAAAATGGGTTAGTGAAAATTCATGTTG
>JASGCX010000054.1:0-14444 GCA_030053925.1 Flavobacterium sp. | reverse complement strand
AAAAATTCATTTACCCTATTTTGATTTGGAAAATGGGTTAGTGAAAATTCATGTTACATCTTTTTGAATGATTATCTGCTAGGTGAAAATGTAAGAATAATATTTACAACTAGTAGTTAATTACCCTAAAAACAAAGCAGCCTTGAGAGAAATCTCAAGGCTGTTTCTTTAAATCTTATTAATCCATCTAAACCTGCAAAATCAAGGTTCAGACATAATTATTCCCAAATTTCACCTTTGCCATCAATCCAATTTTTAACGGCTTCGGTAGTTACACTCTTAGGACGTTCTAATGCAAAGCCCAAAGCCCTATCCCAGCAAAGGCTAGATAATACACCCAATGCACGGCTTACTGCAAATAATACCGTGTAAAATTCGTACTCAACCAAGCCGTAGTGTACTAGCAATGCGCCACTGTGTGCATCTACATTTGGCCAAGGGTTTTTAATTTTACCAAGTGATTGTAAAATTGGTGGTACTACTTCGTAAATATTCCATACGGTACGGCACAATTTATCTTCTGGCATGTGTTTTTTACCAAATTCCATTTGTGCAGTAAAGCGAGGGTCTGTTTTACGCAATACCGCATGGCCGTAGCCGGGTACTACTTTACCACCTTCTAAAGTATCTTTTACGTATTGTGCTATTTGTTCTTTTGCAGGTAGGTCAGTGTCTAGTTTTTCCTGCATTTCAAAAATCCATTTAATCACTTCTTGGTTAGCCAAGCCGTGTAAAGGGCCTGCCAAACCATTCATACCAGCAGCATAGCTTAAGTAAGGGTCGCTTAATGCGCTACCTACTAAGTGTGTGGTGTGTGCCGATACATTGCCACCCTCATGGTCCGCATGAATAGTCATGTACAAGCGCATCAATTCTTTAAAGCTTTCGTCTTCAAAGCCCATCATGTGTGCAAGATTACCGGCCCAGTCTAGCAAACCATTTGGTTCAATATGTTCTTTGTTTTTGTATTTTCTCCTATAGATGTAGGCAGCAATGCGAGGCAAACGGGCAATTAAGTCCATCGTATCGTCGTAAGCTAGGCTCCAGTAATCTTTTTTATTAAGCCCCTTAGCGTATTCTTTGGCAAAGTTGCTTTCTGTTTGTAAGGCCATTACACCCACTACGTACATTGTCATTGGGTGCGTGGTAAGTGGCAGTGCATCAATGGCTTTAAATACATGTGTGGGAACATGGCTTCTACGCTGCCATACATTTGTGATGTGATGCGCATCTTCGTCGGTTGGTAATTTACCTAATAGCATTAAGTGAAATAAACCTTCTGGCAGCGGCTCGCCACCACCTGGTGCTTTTGGCAATTTTTCTTGTAATTCTGGTATGGTATAGCCTCTAAAGCGAATACCTTCTTGCGCATCTAGCAAGCTGGTTTCTGTAACCAAGCCAGTAATGCCACGCATACCTTGGTAAATTTGAGCCAATGTAACTTCACCAATTTTTTTGGTGCCATGCTCTTTTATAATGTCTTTTATTTCTACGTTGGCCAAGTCGGCTTTTTCCTTAAACCTGTTTTTAAGTACACCCATGATTATTGGTTATTTTTATAGCGAGTAAAGATTTTTTTTTGGGGTCAACTGTTGTATCGTCCTGCATCTTCGGTTGCGTTGCACACTGTAACTTTTAGATACTTTTCTCAACGCGGCTAAAAGTAATACAACTTGGTATGCAGAACAAAACATTTGCAAAGAAGTTGCGAGAAAATGCTATAAAATTTATTGTGCGGTAACTATTTGATACCGAGTTTTACAAACGCCAACTTTTTAGTAGAAAATGAGGCGAAAAAACTGCTGTATTGCAAAATGATGTTTACTAAAATTACGTAGCTTCATCTATTAATTTATCGTTTAGAAGAAATTTGAAAATAATAGCCTATTTAATTTTAACAAAGCGATTATATGATTGCAGCACATCAACCCCTTTGGCATAAGATAAAAAACTTTCAGTTTGACGAACCCAATGCTTCTTTTCCATTCTCTAAAAAATTAGCTAAAGAGCAACATTGGTCTGATGGGTTTACCCAAAAAGCAATTGAAGAATATCGCAGATTTATTTTGCTTTGTTGTATGTTGCCTAATGGTGCTTCACCGTCGCCTATAGTAGACGAGGTTTGGCATTTGCACCTAACATACACTACTTCTTATTGGGAAGCGTTTTGCAAGCAAACTTTAAAAAAAGAGATACATCATTATCCGTCAAAAGGTGGTAACGAGGAAAATATAAAGCATAAAGAATGGTATCAACAAACACTAAACTTGTACGAAACCATTTTTGGCGAAAAGCCGCCATTAGATATATGGCCTGTTGCCGAAATTGAACGCCCATCAATAACAGAAAATGCTTCTCTAGTTAAGTTGAAATTTGGTAAAAAAGATTTTGTAAATGTTGTTTTTATTTTGTTATTGCCGTTTATAATCAGCGGTGCAATATTTAGTGAATGGTGGTCTTATAATTTAAGTGGTAGCGAGTTTTTGCAATGCTTTGCAATGCTTATTGTGGCTACAATTGGTAGTTTGCTTTTATTGATAAGTAGTAGAAAAAAGCAGTTGGTTGATGTTATTATGGATGTGTACCCCAAGCAATATACTATTTACCAAGTTTCTCAATTTTTATATGGTAAAGAAGCCGCTGTTCAAATAGCAATTATTGACTTGCTTAAAAAAGATTTATTGGAAGTTACAAGCGATAAGCAGTTTATAAATAAAGTGAGTTTAGAAACCCCATCAATTAACAATCCTTTGTTTGAAAAATTACGAACAAAACCTTTGGGTGAAGCAATAAGTTATGGTCAATTATCTACCGATATTTTTAATGACAATCTTTTATACCATCAAGCATTTATTCAGCTTGAGAAGGTAAAAACTATAAAAGAATATTGGCAATATAGTTTGTTTGTGGTTACTGCTTTTATTGGTATTATACGTGTTTTTCAGGGGCTTGGTAATAATAAGCCTGTTGGCTTTTTGCTATTAGAATTGGTTGTCTTTTCAATCATTTATTGGCTAGTTTACAAGGCTAATGATATAGCTGAAACAGTATTTAAACTGGTAAAGAAAAGGTTAGAGAATGATGAACTTGACAATGTACAATTGCGCCCAATAGACGATATTTTGCGTAGCATTTCTTTAAATGGCATTAATGCTATACAGGGTTTTAGTGAGTACCCAATTTTAATAGCGGTGTTTGGTATTTATGCCGCAAGTGGTACAAGATGGGGAAATTATTTTCATACTAATGTTTCAAGTGATGGATCAACTAGTAGTTGCGGTAGTGGTGGCGGTGACGGTGGTGGTGGTGGATGTGGTGGTTGTGGCGGCGATTAATTCTTTGTAGATTCTCTCACCACTAATTCAGAAGCAATTACTTGGCTTTCGTTTTTTAGTACCACATTCTTTTTTTCGAGTGCTTTAAATAAAGCTGTTGCTGCCGTTTTGCCCATTTTAAAAGCCGGTTGTGTAATAGTAGTAAGCGATGGATTTAAAATGGTAGCTGCCGAAAGGTTAGAGAAACTAACCACTTTTACATCTTTAGGTATTTTAAGTTTTAACGCTTTGCAGGCAAGGTAAACGTCTGTGGTTAATTTTTCTACCGATGCAATAATGCCATTGGGCCTATTTTTTTGTTGCATCATTTGCTTTATCAGTTTGTAATTGCTATCGCTATCATTACCACAAATTATTTCATTTGAAAACTGCGCTACCAATTGGTTATCGGCCAACGCTTTTAGAAAACCTTGTTTACGTTTATTGCTTATAGATAGGCTGTTGGAAATAGATAGGAAGCAGAGTTTTTTACAGCCTGCATCAATTAAATGTTGGGTGGCTTTATAGCTGCTTTCGTAATCATTGGTAGTAATTACTGCAGTATTTATTTCGTCGCACACACGGTCGAAGAAAACAATGGGCACGTTTTTACTGTGCAAAGCATGAATATGCTGATAAGTGGCTGTTTCAGCGGTAATAGACATCAACACACCATCTACACGGCCGCTTTGAAAATCTTTTAAAATGGCTTGTTCGCGTAAAAAACTTTCGTGTGTTAAATAGATTAATACATGATAGCCTTTTTCTTCGGCAATAGCTTCAATACCATTAATAGCAAGCGAAAAAAAACTGTCTGCAACTTCTGGTAAAACCACTGCAATGGTTTTGCTTTTTCTGTGCCTTAAACTACTAGCATAAGGGTTTGGTGTATAGTTCAATTCGTTGGCAAGGTTAAGCACACGTTGCTTAGTAGCAGCACTTATTTCGTGACTATCTTTTAGCGCTTTAGAAATAGCAGCGGTAGAAAGATTTAACTGTTTAGCCAACATTTTGATGGTTACATTACCCATTCTGCGCTTATTTTTTGTTGCAATTTTAAATGTACAAAAGACACTTTTACTTAAACGATTAAGTAAATAATTGGCAGCGTAAATTGAAAATTCAATGTTGTTTACCTCATCTTAGCACTGCCATATTTTTTTCAAAACTAACATAATTGCTTGTATGTTACCAAATTATAACACAATATTTGAAGAAGTTAAACAGCCATTAGCCAACTTGGATGAATGGGAACACGATGTACTGGAACGTTATCCAGACCCTGCTGCAATAGCAAAAGATAAAACCACAGAAGAGTTTAGAAACTACAAAGCACCAGCAAGAGATGGTGTGAAAGAGTTTTATAGGCTAAACCATAAATACCAGACTTACGAATTTGTGGTGGCTAAAAAAGAAACGTTTTTAGCATTTAACAAAAAAGAAATGCCCGTATGGAGTGCTTTCGATTTTTTAAACGAACTAGTTGACGATTCGGACCCCGATACAGACTTAGACCAAATGCAGCATTTGCTACAAACATCGGAAGCTATACGCAACGATGGTCATCCAGATTGGATGGTGCTAGTGGGTTTAATTCATGATATGGGTAAAGTACTTTGCCTATTTGGCGAACCACAATGGGCGGTTGTAGGCGATACTTTTCCGGTAGGTTGTGCTTTTTCTGATAAAATAGTTTATTCGGAATTTTTTAATAACAACCCCGATTTTACCAACGAAAAGTACAATACTAAATATGGTGTGTATGCACCAAACTGCGGCTTGAAAAACGTACACATGTCTTGGGGGCACGATGAATATGTGTACCACATGATGAAAGACTATATACCTGAAGAAGGCTTGTACATGTTACGTTATCACTCATTTTACGCACAACATAGAGAAAAAGCGTATAACCATTTAATGGATGAGCATGACCACAAAATGTTTAAGTGGGTTGATTTGTTTAATCCTTACGACTTGTATTCTAAAAACCCACATCAAAAAAGCTGGGAAGAATTAAAACCGTATTACCAACAACTAGTAGCTAAATATTTGCCATTAACCTTTAAGTTTTAATACTAATAACGTATTTACTTATCAAAGTAACTAAACACTTAGATGAGACAACTTTTTTCCATTTTTTCATTTTTAAACACCAAAAAAAACGTTATGCGATCGCACTACAATTTTCGCAAAGGCAGTGCCATGCTACTGCTGCTTTGCCTAGTTATCCAATCTTTTAATTTGCTGTATGCACAAACCAAGCAAAAAATTACTGGTGTAGTAACCGATAGTAAGGGACAGCCTGTGTATGGTGTATCTGTAAGTGTAAAGGGTTCAAAAACTGCTGTGGTTACTGCCCAAAATGGTAGTTACACCATTTCTGCTGCCGAAGGCGCAGTGCTTGTAGTTAGTTCGGTTAATACCGAAACTGAAGAGCAAACAGTAGGAAAAAGTACCGTTATTAATTTTACAGTAAAAGAAAAGTCTGCAAATCTTACAGATGTAGTAGTTGTAGGTTATGGTAAAACTTCTAAAAGAACACTTTCTAGTTCTATAGTAAGTATTAAACCTGACGACCTAAACAGAACTGCTTCTGGTGATGTAGGCCAATTGCTTCAAGGTAAAGTAGCTGGCTTAAACATTACCGCAAATGGCGACCCAAACAGGCAAGCATCTGTAACACTACGTGGCGCTTCTACTATTAATAGCCCTGGAGGGCCATTTTATGTAATTGATGGTATTCCTGGTGCTGATATAAACGCAATAGCACCAGACGATATTGAAACTATTGATGTTTTAAAAGACGCATCTGCTACTGCTATTTATGGTAATAAAGCTAGTAATGGCGTAATAATGGTTACTACTAAAAAGGGTAAAAAAGGTGCTATGCAATCTGCCTACAGTGGTTATGTAGGTTTTGAGTCTATTTCTAATGGGCTTAAACTAATGGATGCAGCACAATTGAAAGCTTATGTAGCAAAAAATGGTTCTAGTATAAACACTACTGACGACAAAGGCGCAAACACCAACTGGATGGATGCAATTTCTAAAGGAACAGCCGTGTCTCACAACCATAATTTATCTTTTAGCGGTGGCACCGAAAAAAGTAAATACAGTGCTAGTATTAATTATTTAGATAAAGATGGTATTATATTACAAAGCGGTTTGAAAAGATTTAATGCTAGAATTGCTGTTGAACAACATGCATTTAACGACAAGTTGATTCTTGGCTTAAATGTGATGAACAGTAGCAGTGTTGCATCAAACGTGCCATTTCAAAATATGGTATTTCAGCAAGCTGTAAAGTATAATCCTACTTCTTCAATTTATAATAGCAATGGTACCTTTTTTGAGAACTTTAATACACCTGGTTATTTTAATCCAGTTGCCATCATTAAAAATGCAACCGATGATACCAAATACGGTTCGTTGCAAGGTAATTTTACTGTAGAAGCTAAGTTGCCATTTGGTATTACTTACAACTTAAATGCTGCATACCAAAAAGGCACTTGGTTGCATGGTGAGTATTACAACAGCTACTATTCAAACAATTACAACACAGGTCAGTTTTATACAAATGGCGACCCAGGTGGTGGACGCGGTTTACGCAATTTTTATTCAAATGGTTTATCGTATAGAGGCTACTACGAAAGTTCATCAAAAACTGTAGAATCGTTTTTTACTTGGGCCAAACGTTTTGGTAATCATAATATAAAAGCTGTTGCTGGTTATAGCTGGCAAAAAAATACAAGTGGCGATGGGTTGCAAAATAGCCAAACAAACTACATTTCTGACTATACTTCTTACTATAATCCTAATTTAGGTAACTATCAAACTGTTAATGGCTTTGCTGTTGATTTTGGTGGTAGTTTATATCAGGAAACTAAATTTATTTCAGACTTCTTTAGATTAAACTATGACTACAAAGAGAAATACATGTTGCAAGCCTCTTTAAGAAGAGATGGTAGTTCTGTATTTGGTAAAAACAAAGAGTGGGGTTATTTCCCATCTTTAGCATTGGCTTGGAGAATTTCTGAAGAAGGTTTCTTAAAAGGTAATAGCGTAGTTAATGATTTAAAACTTCGTGTTAGCTACGGCGAAACTGGTAATGCTTTTGGCTTAGGTGCTTATTCTGCACAACAATTGTATAATAAAACTGGTACTTATTATAACAATGGTTCTTTTGTTTCTTCATTTAATGTGGTGCAAGGTTACAACCCCGATTTACAATGGGAAGTAACATCTACTAAAAACCTAGGGTTAGATTATAGCCTATTTAAAGGTAAAGTGTCTGGTACATTTGACGTGTACGAAAAAGTAACTACAGGTATGATTTTCGGCTATGGTGTAAGCCAAACCATAGACCCAAGTGGCTTTGTTATAATGAACGTAGGTAAATTAAGAAATAGAGGGGTTGAATTTGTTGTAAATGTTAATGCAATAGATAAAAAAGACTTTAAATGGAGTACTAGCTTAAATCTTGCAACGAATGCCAATGAAATTCTAAACTTAAAAGGACCTGAAAAATATGGCGTTAATGCAGATTCTGTAAGGTACACAAGTATTGACGGCCCTGGTACATCTGGTAGTACTTTGCAAATATTTGCTGTAGGTGGTCCTCTTGGTCAATTCTACTCATTTAATTATGCAGGTAAAGATGCTACTGGTAAATCTTTGTTCTATTCAAAAAATGGTAGTCAAATAACTTCACCAGCCATTGGTACAGACTATGCACCACTTGGTAGCCCACATCCTAAATTAATTTTTGGTTGGTCAAATAACTTCAAGTACAAAAACTTTGATTTGAACGTATTTGTTAGAGGCGTATTGGGTAATAAAATATTCAACGCATCTAGAGCCGATTTATCTTATGTAACTACGGCTGGGGCTACCAACTTAATTACTTATGCTGCTGATGATGTTAAAACCGATCCAAAAAATAACAACTTCTCTTCACGTTATGTAGAAGATGGCTCTTACTTACGCTTTGATAATGCTACATTGGGTTATCGCTTTAAACTTAAAAATACTACGCATATCAATCAATTGCGAGTGTATGCAACTGTTAATAACCTTTTTGTAATTACAAGCTACAAAGGAATAGACCCAGAGATTAACCAAGGTGGCGCATCTTTAGGTGTAGACTACAATAGCTTTTATCCTAAAACACGCACAGTATTATTAGGTGTAACCGTAGGTTTTTAACATTTTAAAAAAAGAATCATGAAAAAATATTCTCGTTTATTAATTATAATTTTAGCATTAACTACAGTAGTTAGTTCGTGCCACAAAATAGATGTAACGCCCAATTCCTTATACACGGGTGATGTGTTTCCTACCAACGATGCACAGTTTCAATCTGTAATAGGTACTATTTACACCAATTTAAGAGGTCACTATTCTGGCACTTATTGGTTTACACAAGAATGTAGTAGCGACGAAGCAATACTACCAAGTTACGGTGGTAACTGGTACGATGGTGCAAAGTATATTGAGTTGCACCGTCATAACTGGACTAAAGACAATGCTTGGCTTAATTCAACTTGGTCAGATGCCTCAAGTTTAATTGGCTTGTGTAATCAAACTATTTACATTTTTAAAAATGCACCAGAAGGCGATTCTAAAAAAACGGCTTTGTCTGAAATTAGAACATTAAGAGCTTATGCTTATTGGGAAATGATTGATATGTATGGTAATGTGCCATTAGATACTATTTATCCAAGCCTAGGTGTACAAACAAATGCAACGCGTAGTCAAGTGTTTAATTACATAGAGACCGAACTAAAAGCATCTATACCTTATTTAAAAACTACTACCGGAAGTGCAACTTATGGTAAGGTTACAAGATGGATGGCTGATGCTTTATTGGCTAAATTGTATATAAATGCAGAAGTGTACACAGGTACGGCTAAGTATAATGAATGTATTGCTGCTTGCGATGACATTATTAACTCTAACAACTTTGCAATAGAAGGAAGAAGTAGCTATTTAAGTATGTTCTATCCTACTAATGGGCCATCGTTTAAAGAGTTCATTTTTGCAATTCCTTACGACCCTGCAACTAGTAATGGATATATGTTTACAGGAAGGTACGATTTGAATAGAAACTTAGGTATTAAGTATCGTTATTCTGGTTCTACACCTGGTGGTTATTCTTATCCACAAATAATATTAAACGCTACTACTGGTTCGGGGCTGGTTAATACAAAACCAAGTGGACCACGTGCAACTTTATCTAGTTTTTACAATAGATATTTTGCAACAGATGCTAATGATATTAGAAACAGTCAATGGTTGTTAGGTAATCAATATTGGCCCGATGGTTCACCAATTATGGTTAGTACTACCAAAAAAGGTTACAATCAATTTTATGCTGGTAGCGATGGCAGTGCGGCTTATACTTATCCATTATATATTGACTCTGTCATCACTGCTCGTCAAGATGTAAGTGCCATTGACCTTGGTAATGATGAGGTAGCTTGGAATATGGGAATTCGTAATAACAAGTTTTATCCAGATGCCAACTCATCTAGCAGAAATCAAAATAACGATATGCCAGTTTTCAGGTATTCAGATATTTTATTAATGAAAGCAGAAGCCATTCAACGTGGTGGTACAGCTACATTAGGTGCTACCGCATTATCATTAGTAAATACGGTGCGTAGCAATCGTACAACAACTACCCCATGGACTGCTGTTACACTTAGCGATATTTATGCAGAAAGAAGTAGAGAATTTACATGGGAATGCTGGCACAGAAACGATATGATTCGTTTTGGCAAATTTGAAGAGTCTTACGGCTTTAAAACTGATGCTAATACTTACAAAAGAATTTTCCCAATACCAACAAACGCATTAGCTACTAACAGTAAACTAGTTCAAAATCCTGGCTATTAATTTTTTTGAGCAGTTCGTTTTGGTTTTTTTCAAACCCGGAATTTTTATTCCGGGTTTCTTTTAAAATAGGCTAATTATGAAACTATTTCATCTTGCTACACAAAGCATTTTAGTTGCTTGTTTTAGTGTTTCTTCTGTGGTTGCACAGGTGTTGCTGAAAGATGTAAAAGACGCACCAAAAGCAGGTACTGTATTGCAGAAAAATACTAAAGCACTCAACTTTTTGGTAATGGGCGATTGGGGTAGAAATGGTGCCAATCATCAAAAACAAGTGGCAGACCAAATGGGTAAAACCGCTGCCGAAATTAAAGCCCAGTTTATAATTGCAACTGGCGATAATTTTTACCCAAGTGGCGTTATCAGTGAGTTTGATCCATTATTTCGTTACTCGTTTGAAGATATTTACACAGCTTTTTCTTTGCAATGGGATTGGTACCTTGTATTGGGCAACCACGACTATATAAGTAAACCAGATGCACAGGTAGCTTATTCTAAAATTAGTAGACGATGGAAAATGCCAGCACGTTATTTTTCTAAAAAATTTTACATTAATAAAGATACCACGCAGCAAGTATTAATTGCCTTTATTGATACCAATCCATTAATACCCGAATTTTATAGCAACAGTGAATACGGGCCTAATGTAAAAACGCAAGACAGCACTCAACAAAAACAATGGTTACAGCAAGTATTAAGCGATGCTTCGCCAAATATTAAATGGAAAATTGTGGTTGGTCATCATCCTATGTACACAGGTGGTAGCAGAACCGATGGCTACGATACAAAAGCTATTCGTAACTCGCTACAGCCTATGTTTGATAAATATGGTGTAGACATGTATTTAACAGGCCACGAACATAGTTTGCAACACTTAGTAACACAAGGTAAAATGCAGCATTTTATAAGCGGTGCAGCGTCAGAAAAAACGGATGTACATTTAATTTCAGAAAGTAAAATGGTGGCATCTGAATATGGTTTTATGACATTTACTATTACAAACAAGAAAGTATTAGTACAAACCATAGACGAAGCAGGTAGAATAATTTACACTACAGAAATAAATAAGTAATTGTTAAATGCCGATGGCTAATTCAACACCACAAAAAACACAGCGTTTACTATCGTTAGATGCGTTGCGAGGCTTTGATATGTTCTGGATTATTAGTGGTGAAGGCATTTTTCATGGCTTGGCTAGTGTGGTAAAAGATAAATACCATTTAGCGCAAAGCACTGTTAATTGGCAAATTGCCACTTCAAATGCACCGCTTAACTTTTGGGAAACATTGGTTGTAAGTATCAGCAATCAACTGCATCACAGCGTTTGGAATGGCTTTACATTTTATGACATCATTTTCCCTTTATTCATTTTTATTGCAGGTGTTTCTATGCCTTACTCGTATAGTAGCAAGCTAGAGAAAACTGGCATCAATCTTCGTATTGCAAAGAGAGATATTTATGCTTCCTTATTAAAGCGCACCATTATTTTGGTATTACTTGGTATGGTGGTAAATGGGGCGTTGCAATTTAAAGGCTATCAGCTAACACGCTTTGCTAGTGTACTTGGTAGAATAGGTTTGTCTTGCTTTTTTGCAGCACTTATTTATTTAAACACAAAGCTACGTGGTCAAATTATTTGGTTTGTAACCATTTTGCTTGGTTATTGGTTGGTAATCACTTGTGTTTTAGTGCCCAATTTTGGTGCAGGTAGTTTAACACCCGAAGGCAATGTATCGGCTTATGTAGATAGGTTGTTGCTTCCAGGTAAATTGCATAGAAAATTGTACGATCCAGAAGGTTTATTATCTACCATACCTTCAATAGCAACAGCAATGCTAGGTGTTTTTTGTGGTACTTTTTTAAAGCATCAAGCAAGCAATTTTGCGATGGTTAAAAAAGCCTTGTATTTAGTGTTGTTAGGTAGTTTATTGGTTGTAATAGGTTGGCTTTGGAGCTTCGTTTTTCCTATCAATAAAAATATGTGGACCAGCTCTTTTGTTTTATTTGCTGGTGGATGGAGCGTTTTATTATTCGCTATATTCTATCTACTAATTGATGTTTGGAAATTTGAAACTTGGTGCAAGCCTTTTATTTGGGTAGGTAGCAATTCAATACTTATTTACATGGCAGCACATGGCGTTGTAAATTTTGAATCTACATCTCACTTTTTATTTGATGGGCTTATCAATTTTACCAATTCAGTGTGGCATGCTGCATTGCTTTGGCTTGGTGTAGCCGTAATACAATTTGCGGCTTTATATTTTTTATACAAACAAAAATGGTTCTTAAAAATTTGACTAACAATTGCTAAAGTTGTAACAACAACAGGTTAATATCATCCGTTCATTTAATCATTAACAACAACACTAACGATGCATCAACTACAGCTTGCCGATTATATCGTATTCTCTATCTACTTCATTTTAGTATCCTCTTATGGCTACTATATTTTTCAAAAGAAAAAATCTGCCTCAACAAGCTCTAAAGATTATTTCTTGGCAGAAGGTTCTTTAACATGGTGGGCCATTGGTGCATCACTTATTGCATCTAATATTTCTGCCGAACATTTTATTGGTATGAGTGGCTCTGGCTTTGCATTAGGCCTTGCTATTTCTACCTACGAGTGGATGGCCGCAGCAACACTTATTGTGGTAGCTGTGTTCATTATTCCACTATATCTCAAGAACAACATCTTCACCATGCCACAGTTTTTGGCAAAGCGTTACAACGATACTGTAAGCACTATCATGGCCGTTATTTGGTTGTTGTTATATGTCTTTGTTAATTTAACTTCTATCATTTATTTAGGTGCTTTGGCTATTTCATCTATCTCAAATATTAGCTTCGAGTGGTGCGTGGTTGGCTTAAGTGTTTTCTCTGTAATAGTTACACTTGGCGGCATGAAGGTTATTGGCTACACCGATGTATTTCAAGTAGTGGTTTTAATACTTGGTGGCTTAGTTACTACCTACTTAGCACTCACTTTATTGTCAGAGCAATTTGGCTTTGGTAAAAACATCTTCAAAGGGTTGTCTATTTTGCGCAAAGCCGCACCAGACCACTTTCACATGATATTCAACAAAACAAATCCTCACTATAAAGAACTACCAGGTATCTCGGTTTTAATAGGGGGTATGTTAATTAACAATTTAGCTTATTGGGGCTGCAATCAATACATTGTTCAGCGAGCCCTTGGTGCCGATTTAAAAACAGCCCGCAAGGGTATTTTATTTGCAGCGTTTTTAAAAATGCTCGTACCTGTAATAGCAGTTTTGCCAGGTATTACCATGTATGTTTTACACCAAAAAGGGTTGTTTCAGCAAGAAATGTTAGATGGCTTAGGTACTATTAAACCAGACCATGCTTATCCTACACTTATTAATCTATTGCCAGCAGGTTTAAAAGGTGTTGCATTTGCTGCATTAACAGCGGCTATTGTTGCATCGCTTGCAGGTAAGGCCAATAGTATTTCTACCATTTTTTCGCTAGATATTTACAGAAAGTATTTCAATAAAAATGCCTCAGAAAAAAACTTGGTTCGTACTGGTAGATGGGCCGTTATTATTGCCATGCTGATAGGTGCTATTGTAGCGCCAGCACTTAAAACACTAGAGCAAGCCTATCAATTTATACAAGAGTATTCGGGCTTTTTCTCGCCAGGTGTTTTAGCTATTTTTTTACTAGGAATGTTTTGGAAAAAAACAACTGCCAATGCAGGTTTAGCGGGTGCTTTACTCACTGTGCCTATTTCTACTGTGCTTAAGTTTTTACCACAGTGGACTAATGGTGCTTTTCCAGATTTACCATTCTTAGATAGAATGACTGTGGCGTTTTTTGTAATAGTTATTTTGATGGTCATAATCAGTTTGGCAAAACCAAAACCAATCAACGATACTCACATTATAGAAGTAGATACCACCATGTTCAAAGTCAATACTGGCTTTATTGTTGGGTCCTTTATCATTTGTGGTATGCTAGTAGCGTTGTACACGGTATTTTGGTAAACGTTTTTTTATGTAACCAGCAGTGGTAGTACTACTGTGCTTTTGTTGCGGCCTGTACCGCCTTAGCGATATTGCACTAACAATACCTAATAGGTATGATAGGTTCTGCTTTTTTTGCAGCAATGTGCATCAACACTATGGTTATAAAACAAGCATCGTTTTAATTGTAAAAACAGGTGTAATGGACATTTGTGGAGGTTTTTTATAGCTGTTTAGTTCGAGTGGACAT